>JALULG010000190.1:0-2068 GCA_027040785.1 bacterium | reverse complement strand
TTATTTATTGATTTATTTCTTTTAAATTTATGAGAAGTTACTTTATACATTTATCATAAAATTGTCGTCAAATATTGATTTTAAATATAATTTATTAAAACCGATATCTGTCAACAATTAAAATTATTTAACCGCCATTGCCCCACCAAGCTCAATATAATCAATTTTATCAACAGAAACCATTTTAAATTTTTTCAAACGATCTTCAATGCTGGACAAAGATTGTAACTTTGATTTTTTTAACTCCAAAACTTCTCTCTCTTGAACCAACCTTTTACTTTTTTTGTTTAAATCGTTAATCCGATAAGATAAACTAACATTACGACTTGATTCCATCAAAAAAGCAATAGATAAAATCGCTAAAATAAAAAGCAAACAAATTCGTAAAAAAATATTTTCTTTTCTTTTTCTTTTATGTTTTTTAAAATCAACCGTCATATTTTTTCCACTATTCTTAATTTAGCGCTTCTGGCGCGAGGATTGTTTTTAATCTCTGTCCACTTTGGCTTGATAACGTGTTTATTGATTAAATTAATTTTTTTTATATTAAAATCGGACGAAGAGGCAAAGCTTTTTGGATTCTCTGCCTCTTTGACACGACAAGCATGGATATTTTGAGCAATTTTTTTAAAAAAATGTTTCACGATTCTATCTTCACCGGAATGAAAACTAATTACCGCCAATCTACCTCCTTTTTCCAACAAATCAATCGCTTGCGGTAAAAAATTTTCTATAACATTAAGTTCATTGTTAACCGCTATTCTTAAGGCCTGAAACACTTTTGTTGCGGGACTGATTTTTCCTCTTCGTTTTTTAACTTTTTCAATAATTTCAACTAATTTGAAAGTTGTTTTAATTTTTTCCTTTTTTCTTTCTTTAAGAATCTCTTGAGCAATTTTTTCGGCTTTAAACTCTTCACCGTATTCTTTAAAAATTTTAATCAAATCACTTTCAGGCCGGTTATTCACTATATCGGCGGCTGTTATTTTTTGTTTCTTGTCATAACGCATATCCAAAGGGCCGTTTTTCATAAAACTAAAACCTTTTTTTTCGTCAAAAATTTGATCTGAGGAAAAACCAAAATCAACCAATATTCCTTTAATTTTTTTAAAATTATATTTTTTAACGATCTTTTTTAAATTAGCAAAATTATCATTTGCTAAAATTATATTTTTAAAATCATTTAATAGCATCCTTATCAGCATCTATTGCTAAAACTTTTCCATTCGGTAAAATCTTTTTTAAAATTTCTTTTGTATGCCCACCTCCGCCCAAAGTACAATCTATAAAATTTTCATTTTTTTTCGGATTTAAATATTCTAAGACTTCATTTAACAAAACCGGTTTATGAATAGTTTCTTTCATAATATTATATTCCCATTTCTCCCAATTCTTCGGCAATATTACCGGATTCTTTCTCGGTATTTTCTTTATACTTATTCCAATTTTCTTCATCCCAAAGTTCCAAACGATTATAAAGGCCGGCAATAACAACCTTTTTTTTTAATTTTCCATAACGACGCAAATAATCAGGTAAAACAATTCGCCCCTGCTTATCAACTTTTACATCCATTGCCCCTGATAACATTAAACGAGCAAAAGCTCTTGAATTTGCTTGGGAGACCGGTAATCCGGCTAATTTTTTAGCTAATTTTTCCCATTCTTTTTTTGTGTATAAAAACAAACAATTATCCAATCCTTTGGTAACAATGGCTCCTTTGCTTAAAACATTTCTAAATTTGGCCGGAATAGCCACTCGCCCTTTATCGTCTAAATTATGTTGATATTCTCCGATAAACATTTATCGCAAATATTAATTTATAAGCTCTAAAACGCAAAGTTTCTTTGATTTATCCACAGTTTTTAATACTTATCCCCACTTTTCCCCACTTCATACCATTTCATTACTATTGTACCCCACTATTAAGCTAAGGTCAACCCCTACTTATCCACAAGAAATAAGTTAAAAAATATTAAAATTTAAAAAACAGTAAATAAAAAACCGGTTTTCTTAACCGGTCTATTTTTATATCACAAATAAAATTTAAAAAGTAAAAATTTAACAATA
>JALULG010000189.1 GCA_027040785.1 bacterium | reverse complement strand
GTCTGTAGGTGGGCATTTAAATTATAATACTGCCTCATATTACGGTTTTGATGTGGGAGCTACATTTTACACAACAAATAAAGTTGATCCAAACTCTGATAAAGTATATGAAAATGATCCAACACTGTTTAAAGTTGATGGCGGAGGGTATCCTGAAGGTTATACGATTTTAGGTGAAAGTTATATCAACTATAAATTTGCAAAGAGTAAAATCTCTTTCGGTAGATTGAGTATAAATACTCCATTTGCAGCACCAAACAATTTTAGAATGTTGCCAAATACATTTGAAGGCTTAGTTTTAAGAAGCGGTGATGTAAAAGATTTTTTCTTTGAGTTAGGTCATATTACAAAAATTCAAACAAAAGGAGGTGATGTCTATGATTAGCATCAAAATTTCCGTATAATTGGCGTTATCATGGTATGTTGCTTGTTGATATATAAATATCAGCATAGGATACAGAATCAGGTTCACATAACGTACCCTGATTTCTTATTGCGAGGAATTGCTACTGTTCCCTCACAAGTGACCAGACCAAGCTGACCCCACGAGGAGGAGAATACGGCTCCGACCCAGCGGGTAAACAGTGGAAAGACAAAAGTCTTTGGCACGTGAGAGTGCCCAGAGAAAGAGACAGTGAATCTCATCTCACAATCATGGGAATGATACACAAGTATCATTCCTATTTTTCTAATACAAATTTTATAACTAGTATAAATATACCATATATCTAATTATGTCTAATGATCGTTATATCGTAATTTCTCACCTCTCTAATCATAAAAAAATGTCATTCCCGCGAAGGCGGGAATCTAGTATGTTTTATATAAATCTTATGATTAAAATAAATCTTTAAAGTTTACAATATTCTATAATTAAAATATGCAAAATATATAAAAGAATCCACTTGCAATCCTAGATTCCCGCCTTCGCGGGAATGACATGGACACGAGAGATTACATTATATCCAGTAACAGTTGCTTAGTTCTTTTTTTATACTTATACTATAGACAACGTTTACTAACACTTCCAACATATGACAAATTCTTATAAAACACTTATAGGATATAGCATAATTCATGGAATTATGGATTTTTGTTCTATAACTATTATTTTATATTCCATAAACATACACCATTTATCTACACAGACTACCCTTTTATTTACTGTTCTTTATGCCGTATTTGCCTTTGGCTTACAGCCTATATTTGGATTATTGCTTGATAAATTTCAAACAACTCAAAACGCTGTCCTTATCGGTATTTTACTAGTTTTGGGAGCTTTTGCATTACATTCTACTGATGTCTTTTTTACAGTGCTTCTTACTGGAATTGGGAGTGCTCTGTTTCACACTGCTGGAGGAAGCATCAGTCTAAATATTGCTCCAACTAAATCTGCACCTCCTGGTATTTTTGCCGCTCCTGGTGTAGCAGGACTCATACTAGGGATGACAATCGGGACTAATACCACACTGATACTTTGGCCATTTATTGTATTACTTTTAGTATCTAGTGCATTTATTTTAGCAACTCCGATACCTACAATCAACTATACAAAAGTTTCTCAAGTATCAAAAATATCATATTTCAAGATGATTATCTTCCTTCTATTATTTGTTCTCGCAGTTCGATCAATTTATGGTCTCAAAATTATTTTTATGTGGCAAGAAAACATTACACTATTATACACATTGACCATAGCAATCGTAACAGGTAAAATAATAGGAGGACTTACCGCTGATAAATTTGGCTGGATTAAAATGAGTGTACTGACGCTTACTGTCGCCACACCTCTTATAGTATTTTTTCCAACAACGCCAGTTCTTGCGATAATCGGAGTATTTCTTTTTTCTATGACTATGCCACTGCCCGTAACGGCCATCTCTAACATGTTACCTGGCAGAAGCGCATTTGTATTTGGCATTGCAGAATTCTTTTTACTATTTCAATATCTCAGCAACAATACATCACTCACCACTCCATGGACATCATTTTTAATCATAACTATATCCATATTTGCATTACTTACTGCACTAACATTACTATATCC
>JALULG010000188.1 GCA_027040785.1 bacterium | reverse complement strand
AGTTAAAGGAATAACGGGAATATTTAAAGCATAAGATAAAGAATTTGCAATAGCGATTGAAACTCTCACGGCGGTGAAAGGACCCGGACCATTTACCACAAAAACGGCTTTTATTTTTTTTAAAGTAATATTTTCTTTTTTTAATATCTTATCCAAAAAAAACAACAATCTATCGGTTTTTCCGGAAAAAATTTTTTTTGTTAAAATTTTAACTCTGTTTCCATCAATCTTAAATAAAATAATCTCATTTTTAGAATTTTTGGCTGAATTTATAAATAAAAACATAAAAAATCATTTTAATGGTATAAGTACGAAAAATTTACTCCCCTTCCCCAATCCTTCACTTGTCGCCCAAATTTTACCATGATGAGCTTCAACAACTTTTTTAATAAAATAAAGTCCCAAACCCAAACCCTCAGTATGAACCAAAGAAACCTTTTTTCCTCTTCTGAATTTTTTAAATATATATGACAAATCTTCTTTTTCTATACCCATCCCGGTATCACTAACCGTAATTTTTAAATATTTTCTCCTATTTTTACTTATTTTGGTAAAATCAACCATTATTTTCCCTTGATCAGTATATTTAATGGCATTGTCAATTAAATTAGAAATCACTTCTTTAAATTTTCCGGAATCCAATTCGGCAAAATATGTTTTTGTCGGATTTGTAAAAACAAGTTTTAAACCTTTTTCTTTAATCAATGAGCCAAATTCCTCAATTATATCTTGCACTAATTTATTTACATTTATTTTTTCAAAATTAAAAACCATTCGCCCACTTTCAATCCGAGAAATGTTTAATAAATTTTCCACCAAATCAGCCATCCTGTCAGAACTTTTTTGAGCTTGTTTTAAGGCGATTTTAATGTTTTTGCTTAACTTACCATAGTCCCCTTCCAAAATCATTGAAATATATCCGCGAATAGAAGTTAAAGGGGTTCTTAGTTGATGAGAAGCAATTGAGATAAATTCAGACTTGGAACGATCCATTCTTTTTAATTCTTTATTGGCCGCTCTTAACTTGGCGGTTGCTTTTTTAATTTCAATTTTTAGTTTTTCTCCAAATTGTTCAGTTTCCTTATACAATAAAGCGTTCTCCAAAGCAACGGCCGCTTGATCGGCAATAACACCTAAAATATCAATATCTTCTTTGGTATAAATGGCATTATCTATTTTTGAACCTAAAAATATCATTCCGATAATTTTTTTCTTTGAAAATAATGGGAGAATAATTTGAATATCTTTTTCCAAAGCATCTTTTTTGATTTCCAGTAAATATTTTTTTGTTTTTTCATCTGATAATTCGTCCTGAATAATATTATCAATTTCTTTAACAACCAAAACTTCTTTGTTTTTTTTAAAATATTGAATCGTTTTCTTAAAGCAAAAAAAACATTGGGATCGTTTACCATTGCAACCGACAGATCTTAAAGGAATAATTTTCTTTTCTCTCTCGTTTACCGCCCACAAACCTATTTTATCTATTTGAAGCGCTTTTTGAATATCATAAATAATCAGATCAAGTAATTGCTTCATATTCAATATTTTAGGAATTTCTTTAATTAAATTCCGTAAAATCATTTCTTCATTATACAAAGAAGCAAAAAAATACTTATTGGAAATATATTCAAAAAATTTTTTTAAATACGGAAAAGATAAAATACTAACAGTAAAAACTCCTGAAATAGCTATTAAAGCAAAAGGATCTATATTTAAATGAAAAAAATTAACAGAAGCCAAAACTCCGTTAAAAAATATAACCGCAACCGATAAAACAGTTAAAACGGCTATTGTTCCTTTTCTAATCACAACTCTGATATCCATTAAACGATAGCGAAGTATAGCATAAGCAATAATTAATGGATAAAAAACAAAAAAAATTATACCATAAGGTAAAATATGAATATTAAAAGTTAGAAAAAATGTCATACCTCCTCCAGGGTAACCAAAAATACTAGCAATAAAAATATATTTATCAAAATTTTTTACAATATTTCTACCAAATAAAATTTTACCATCATCTTGTCTATGGAAATGCTCATTCA
>JALULG010000187.1 GCA_027040785.1 bacterium | reverse complement strand
GTTTTGGCATTATCCTCCAAACGGAAATAAAAATAATTGCCATTGCCAAAAAAATAGCCAAATATATATATTTGGGTTTCCAAACTAAAAATTCCAATAAGAAAAAAACTATCCCCACTGAAGATAAAAATTTTATTTTTTGAACATTAATTAAACTCACAAGCCTAACCTTGATTATCTATTTTTTTCCATTCATCAAATAAATTGTTTATTTTTTTTACACTCTCTTGCACATCTGAATCATTTCCCTCTCTTAAAGATTTACTTAAGTTTGTGAAAGCCAAAACCATCTTTAAATGAAAATCTTTTTTTTCCTCTGGAACGGTTGCTCTCAATAAAGTATCAAGCTGTTTTGCCGTAAAAGATAAAAATTTATCTTTGTCGTTTCCTTCTTTTTCTTTATTATATCCATTCATTATTTTATTGATTTTTTCACTATATTCTTTTTTTAGTTTTTTTTGTTTAATTTGCGGTAAAGCCCCTTTTAATGGATAATTCTTGCCAAATTCTTTTGAAATATCATATTGTTTTTCAGATGGTTGATTTGGTGAATTTTTTTCATCTACCCTTCTTTTATTTAAAAAATAAGCAATAACTATCACAATTAAAAAAATAATTATTGTTGCTCCAATAACAAGAAAAATTTTTATTTTTCCTTTTTTATTGTTGGTTTCTTCATTTTTCATATTAAAAATTATTATTAAATTATTAAAAAAGTTTAAAAATTTATCAATAGATTTACTAAAATTAATATATCATTTTACGGATCAAAAAGCAAATAATTAAAACGAATTTATTTTAGGATCTCATTTTCTTTCTGTCATACTGAATCTTGTACTGAATTTATTCGGTATTAGTTCAGCATCTCGTTTTTTCCCACGTCATACTGAACTCGGTTCAGCATCTTATGAAAGAGAGTAAAATTTAAATCAACGAGACTCTGAAACAAGTTCAGAGTGATATATAATTTCCTATGTCATGCTGAATCCTGTGCTGAATTTATTTCAATATTATTTCAGTATCTCGAAGGAAAGAGTTAAACCTAAAAAAACCGCGAGATCCTGAAATAAATTCAGGATGACAGTGGATTTGACGCGAGATCCTGAAATATTCAAGATGACAATGATTTAAAAGGAAAAATTTCTGACTATTTATCAAAACATCTGGCCGGAAAATCATCTCTCCACCGACAATTTCGTTCAAGACACTGTTCTTTGGAAAGATCAGAAAAAGAACAACCTTCATAACCTAAACAAAGATTTCTTTTTTCGTTAAAATAACATTGTAAATCCTTATCACAAACATCTTTATCCGGACTTTTCTTTAAACAATTATAAGAGCTTAAAAAACCGGAGGGTAAATTTCCTAAAAACACCACTTCACAATTATCATCAATACAAATTTCAGTTTTTAATATTTTTTCAGAATTCAAATTATGCTTAACATCAAAATAATTTATTCTAATGGTTTTAAAAGCATATTTTTTTCCATTAAGAAGATCAATTTCTTTTTTCTCGGCAGATCCATCTTTTGGGTAAAAGTAAAATTTTACCGATTTGGCATCAAAGTCAATTAACGGTTCCACTATCACAAAAATATTGTTTTTATCCCAAGCGGCTTGCTTGATTGAATATTTCCCCAAAGGAGTAATATTAATATTTCCTATATCAAAAGAAATTTCTTTTACATCCCATGATAAAAGTGGATATTCTTTTTCATTACCATCTATTTTTTTAACGGTATATAAAAGTAACTTTTTAATAATCCCCGTTTTCTCATCTATACAAACTTTTATTTTTCCTTTTCTTCTTTTTACATCGTTCAAAAATTCAATATTCGGCACCTGAATCTTATTAACCTTAAAAACAAAAAAATCACAATTATCTTTATCATCCGTCTTAAAATCAACTAATTTTTTTGATCCCAAGGCAGGATAAATAAAATTGGGATTACTCAAAAAATTCCATTTCCAAAAAAAATAATCGTCTAATTCTTCTTTGAAACATTTTACCGCGGAACATTTGTAATATTCACCGTTATAATAATAACTGTCCAAAGAATTAACCAATTTATCTCCCAAGAAAAAAAGAGGACCCATGGGGCTTTCTTTGTTTGGTTTGGCGCTTATCAAATAATTATCGCCATCCCGATAAACCATTTCATCAAAAGCGGAAAAATAAATTTCTTGATTTGGGTATCCGTTATTTTTCGAATCAGCGCCACCAAAAGCATGGAAAGTATAAAGAATTTTATATTCTTTGTTTTCTTTACTTTTTTCTCTTAATAAAAAAAATTTTTCATTCAACAATTTTTCTCTAATTGATCTAAAAGCGGGATTTTTCTTTTCATCTTCATTACCGGTCGGATTTGTATTATTCAAAACTTCCATATAATCACTAACACCGTCGCCATCAGAATCTATTTTGGTTTTATCAGTAAAAAGTTTTTGTTCATATAAATCATTCAAACCGTCTTTGTCAGTATCTTTTTTTTCCAAACTTAACAAATCTTTTTCTGATTTTTTCTTTTCTGATTTTTCAGTTTTAATATAATCAATATCATTAACATTTTTTACTACATTTGAACCCAAAGAATTAAGTTGAAAAAAAATATAAGCAAAAAAACCGGCTGCCAACAAAGCCATTACTCCGAAAAAAATATAAACAATATTTTTGTCTCTCATATTTTTAATTATTATGTTTTTTTCTTAAATAATCAACCACACCAAGAGTTGATTTATTGCCTTTTTGCGGGGGAAACCAAGTTTGCCCCTCCAATAAAGGATCGCCTTTAAACTTTTTAAAAATCTTCGCTTCTTCTTTTTCCCAAAATTTAAAAATCTTATCAGCCCGAGAAAGATCAATTTTTTGTTCATAATCAAATAAAGTTCTGTTTAAAAATAAAAAACCTTTGGGATATTTTTTGCTTAACCTTAATGTTAGTTCCCAATCTTCCCAAAATTTCTGTTTTTCATCCCAAGCTCCAACAGCTAAAACCGCTTTTTTCTTATGACACATACTATTGGTATCAATCAATATTCTTCTGTGCCATAATCTTTTTAAATCAAAAAATTTTTTAGAATTGCTAAATTCGTCTCTTATCCTTTTTTCTTTTCCGTTTCTTTCAACCAAAGTTAAACGATAATTTTTTTTAGCAAAAATCAAAACCTTATCTTTGTGTTTTTTAAAAGCATTAACCATTACTTCTAAAAAATCAGGGTACCAAACATTATCACTGTCCAAATAAGCAATTAATTCCGCTTTTGATTTTTTCAAACCGAAATTTCGCGCCGCGCTCGCCCCTTTGTTCCGAGAAAGTTTAAAATATCTGATACGAGGATCGCTAAATTGTTGAACCAATTTTTCAGTTTCATCTTTTGAATTATCGTCTACAATAAGCAATTCAAAAAAAGGATAACTTTGTTTTAAAACGGATTGAATGGCTCGCCATAAAATATAAACTCTGTTATAAGTTGGCATTATCACTGAAATTTCCGGTTTATACTTCATCTCTCAAATCTTTAATTAAATTATTATAAAATTTTAAATTATGAATACTAATCAATCTTTGTCCCAACCCCTCTTTCATTTTAAACAAATGATACAAATAAGCCAAATTATAATTGACACATAATTCACAATTACAATTTTTATCAATTGAACTAAAATTTTTCTTATACTTTTTATTATTGATATTGATAATTTTATAAAATTTTCCTTTTAAATCTTTTTTAACTCTTAAATAAATTCTGCCATGACGAGCTTCGCGGGTTGGTATTACGCAATCAAACATATCCCAACCATAAGAAAAAGATTTTACAATATCAAGAGGATTTCCAATCCCTAAAGCAAATCTTAATTTGTCTTTTGGTATATATTCAGCGGTTTTTTTTAAGATTTTTCCTAAAAATTTACCGTTTTTATCAATATGTCTGGCGCCAAAACCATAACCGTCAAAACCGATTTTAAGCAGTTCTTCTGCGCAATATTTTCTCAAATCAAGATATTCACCGCCTTGAATAACTCCGAAAATCAACGGCCTGTCTTCTTCTTTCGTTTTTCGTTTTTTAATTTGCTTATCATATTCAAGGCGACACCTTTTCGCCCAAACAATTGTTCTTTCAACGGCCTTTTTGATTTTTTCATAAGAAGAATCGTTTGGCGGAGGATCATCAAAACAAACCATCATATCAACACCCAAATCAAATTGTATTTGAATTGATTTTTCCGGTGTAATATTATGTAAAGAACCGTCTATCGGAGAACGAAAAACAACCCCCTTATCATCAATTTTTCCCATATTGGGGTTTTTATGAATTAAAGAAAAAACTTGATAACCGCCACTATCAGACAATAACGGTTTGTCCCAATTCATAAACTTATGAATCCCGCCAATCTTTTTAATAATTTGAATTCCGGGCTGTAAATAAAGATGATAAGTATTTACAACCATGGGACCCATTTTAATTTTGCGTAAATCGTCTTTACTAAGTAATTTTAAATAGCCCCTAGTTGCATCCGGCATAAAAAAAGGGGTTTTGATTATTCTTTTTCCAACTTTTATAAGCCCTTTTCTTCCTAAATTTTTTTTTGATTTTTTAAGCACTCTAAACATTGAAAAAATTTAATCAATCGGCTCACACCAAATAAAACAGCCCGTGCATTTTAAGGTATTTTTATCAAAACCATCCGGACATTGACCGTCTTCACCCGCTTTTTTATAACCGTTTTTTTCCATAATTTCAACCGACTTTAAACAATCATTTTTTTCATATTTCATTTTGTTGCATTCCTCTTTTAAGGTTTCATAATAAGAATTATCTAAATTATTTTGCACCAAGGGTTTTACTTTTTCAAAGGCCTCAACAGAATCGCTTTTTCCCAAAGAATAAAAAGCAAAAGCTATTGCGCCGGCGAAAAAAAGAAAAACAATACTAACGGAAATATAAATTCCTTTGTAATTTTTCGGTGTGATTTGTTCATTTAAATTCATAAATTTATTCCTCCACCAAACCGCGTCCACTCATAGTGGGATCGGTTTCAATATCGGTAGTTAAAGGTTTAAAAGTTGAAATTATATTTGTTTTTGTTTCTTCATCTTCCGCCTTTAAAGTACTTTTGCCCAATAAAATTAAAATTTTGTTTACATCTTCTTTTTCCGGCGTAATATTTATTTCAAAATCACTTTCTATAAATTCCGAATTTGGCTCTAATTCAGGAATAGTCCAAACAACTTCTTTACTTTGCGGATTAAAATTCAACTCTCCATTTTCCACATTTTTCTTATTACTCCATTTTGCTCTACCTTCTATTTTCGCTCTTACGGTTAAATTTTTAATTTTATGTAAAGTGTTTTTTATCTTCCAAAAAATACGATAATGCGTTGTTTGACCGACTTTTGGCGGAACAGGACCGGAGCCAACAGCGATATTATCGTCGTTAAAATATCTGGCCTCAGCTTTAAACTCTAAATTGGTATTGATCGGAATTGAAATTTCATTACTTTTAACTTTCATTTCTATCTTTTCGTCACCAAGCTCATCAATAGACATTTCCGCCCAAGATTTAATCAAAACATTCCCTTGTCCCGGCTCTAAAATACTATTTATTTCATCCATTTTCTTTAAAGGAAGAAAAAAATCAACCTGTCCCTCTTCTTTGGAAGAAAAAGAATTTAATTTTAAAATTTCATTTCCGGTCCATAATATTTCCCCGTCTTTTTTTATTCCTTTGTTTTCATCTTTAATATTATCCCAATCAATTATATCAACTTCTTTTTCTCCTTGAAAAGCTTTAACGATTGCTTTTAATTTCACCTTTTTTAAATCTTCTTCTCCTTTATTTTCATAAATCAAAGAATAACTCAAATTATCTCCGAAATTAACACTTTTCGGTTCTTCTGATCCGTTAACTATCAATTTTAAAACAACATTTTTTTGTAAAGATTTTAAATCCAGAAAAGATTCCGCTATTACCCCATAATCCTCTTTTTCGTCTCCAAGTTCAACTTTAGCATCCAAATTCAAATCTCTTAGTATTTCCCCTTCAAAAATACCGCTTATTTTTATTTTTCTTTCTTCTTTTGGTTTTAGATTCTCCAAATACCAAACTTTATATTCAGATTCAAAAGGAATATCTTCAATCTTTATATTTTCGGTAAATTCGGGATCTGTTTTTTTGATTTTAAAAATATTGGGATAAATTAAAACCAAACGTAATTTTTTAATATCTTTTTCAGAACTGTTTTTAATATTCACCAAATAATCAAAATCTTTTTGAGGAATAATTTGTTTTTTTCCGTCTAAAGAAAGTTCAATTATCGCCTTATCTATCGTAATATTAGCGGTGGCCAACTCTTGAAATTCCGAAGAAAAATTGGCCGGTTCATAAGACAAAGAAAGCAATAAGGCCTTAATCTCTTTTTCTTTACCGATCAATCTTCCCGAAATCCTCGTTTCTTTTTCCTCAAAAGGTTTTAAATCGCTTAAAAGAAAAACGTTTTTATATTCATTGTTCGGTTTAACACTTGAATCCTCAAAAATAAAACCACTCGGATAACTGACCAAAAGTTGCAATTTGGTCATTTTTACTTTATCTTGATTTTTATATTTTATTTTATAAACAACTTCATCGCCGGAATGAATTTGCGTGGGATAATCAACTGTTAAAACAACGCTTTTTTGAATTTTGCTTTCCGGATTATTTTTTTGTTCCGATTCCGGCCTGTTAAAAATCAACCATCCCACCATAAAAAAAACTATCACCAAAAAAAGACAGGAAAATAAAGTGGAAAAAAACGCTCTTAACCTCCCTTTGGGATTTTTTTCCAAATGCTCCATATCAAGTTCACCGGATTCGTTTTCATAAATTTTTTCCAAATCATCTTTTATTTTTTTGCTTTTAAACTCAAATTTTTCTTTCCGGTCGTCCTTTTTAAAAAAATTAGCCATAATATTAATTAC
>JALULG010000186.1 GCA_027040785.1 bacterium | reverse complement strand
ATTATCAGTTTAGTTTAATTTTAAAATTTTGGCAAAACTCTTGATTTTTAATTATTTTCCTGTTTTAATAAAACAATTAAAACGAACTTTACAATTTAACATTTTAAATTTAGGAGGATATTATGAAAATATTGGAAAAAGTAGAAAGTTCTATTCAGAAAATTGATGACCCATCTCTTTTTTTAGAAAAATGGGAAGTTTTAATTTGGATAATGGAAAAAATCAGATTAGGTCAATTTGATGATCTGGTTTCAAAACTTCCCAAAGCCCTGATACTTTCTTTGGAGGGAGGAGTTGCCGGAAACAGGGTGATTATTAGTAAAGTTACCGACAAAGAATATAAAATTTTGTCGGTTGGTATTAAAGATAGGCACCCTGCGGAAAGAATTTTTTCTTTGGAACAAATCCCGCCACCAATGGAAACCTTGTTAAAAGGAAAAGAAAAAAGTATTTTAATTACCGACCCCATCAACGATCCTCTCACGCAATATATGAGAGGACTTGTTGAAAACGAAAAAATCAACACCATCTACTACACGATGGTGCAAACTTTTTACGGTACTTGGTTTATTGTTGTTGATAGCACCGGTACCAAAAGAGGCATATCAAATGAGGAAAAGAATTTTTTGGATGCGATTAGCGAGAAAATTATGATCGCTGAAAATGAAAAAAGAGAAACGGAAAAAAATTTTGAGAAATCAAAAAAACAAACAACTCTTTATCTTCTTGGATTGTTTGTTAAAATTTTTCAAGATAACATTATGGCAATCGGGGGCCTTTCCCGAAGATTACATAAAACCGCTTCTCAAAAAAATGGTGGAGCTTGCGAAAAATGTTTTCAAAAGAGCCATGCCATTAAAACAGAGGCCGAGAAAATAAACAAAATAATCAAGATATTTCAAGAAGCCATTCACGATATTAGTATGGCCAACCAAATGAATTATTCGGAAATTTCTTTTTCAGAAATAATTCAACAGCTGGCCGTTTCTGACATTTCCGCCAATGTTAGAGTTGATAAACGAAAAGTTGAAAAATTTCTTAACAGGATCCCCCCCTTTAAGAAATGTGAATTTTCTGAAAAAGATAATTTTGTAAAAATCTCTTTCTCGGTAAATGAAGAAAGTAAAAAAACATGGGAAAGAGTACTGTTCAGAAAGAAAAAAGGAGAGATTAATCCCTATACTCCGGAAGATTTCCTCCTCTTAATTTCTGTTATGTTATTTAAAGAAATGGAGGGAATAATAAAAATACAAGAGGATAAAATCCTCTTGTATTTCAAAAAAGCATAACAACCCGGATCGTCATTAGACGATCCTTTTTTAGTTTTGTAATTTAAAAGTTATCATCAAAGTCCGTTTTGATATTTTTTTAAATTTCAAGCAAAACAAAATTTAAAGACAACTCCATTTAAACAATAATTAAAACAAAAATTTGCCAAACAAAAAAGCGCCAAAATTCTGGCGACGACCTACTTTCCCGCTTTGCAGTATCATCGGCGCTGTAGAGCTTAACTTCTGTGTTCGGGATGGGAACAGGTGTAACCTCTACGCTAATGTCACCAGAATCTTGGCGCTTTTTTAATGAAAAAATATAAAGAACAAACTACCATAAAGTAGTCAAAGTTTTTGCGATTAATGTAATCATCAACTTAATCTCAAAAGAAACTAAGTTGATTAGGGAAAATATGATCAATTAGTACTCCTCTGCTAAACCAATTGCTTGGCTTACACATAGAGCCTATCAACGCAATAGTCTCTTGCGAATCTAAGAAACCTAATCTTGAAGACAGCTTCGTGCTTAGATGCTTTCAGCGCTTATCTAAACCGAACGTAGCTACCCAGCAATGCCCTTGGTAGAACAACTGGTACACTAGAGGTTCGTCCATCCCGGTCCTCTCGTACTAGGGATGAGCCTTCTCAAGTTTCTAACGCCCACGGCGGATAGGAGACCGAACTGTCTCACGACGTTCTGAACCCAGCTCGCGTGCCCTTTTAATTGGCGAACAGCCAAACCCTTGGGACCTTCTCCAGCCCCAGGATAGGACGAGCCGACA
>JALULG010000185.1 GCA_027040785.1 bacterium | reverse complement strand
TTAAGGTTTGGCCTTCGCCTATAAAGTGGCGTTTGGATATTTCAGAATAAAATTTATTGACCAACACCATATGCGCCCATTAGATTTCTACCGTAATTCAATACATATACCGATTCTTGTTTCCTTTACTCATTATCATTAAATAAAATGTCAAGTAAAATACGGAAAATACTTGACATGTTATGAAAATTATTTATCTTTGTGATATGAGTATTTCAAAAAAAATAGAAGAAAAAATTAAAACAATTAATGAAGGCGAAACTTTTACCTATAAAGAATTGTCGATTGAGAAAAATGAATATCAGTCTGCCGCAAAGTCAATTGAACGATTAATTAAAAAAGGAAAAATTAAAAGAATTTCACCCGGAATATTTTTTAAGCCGAAACAAACTGTTTTTGGCGAATTATTACCAAAGGAAGAAGAAATATTAAAGCCGTACCTTTATAAAAACGGGAGGAGAATTGCTTACATTACAGGTGTTTATTTATATAACAAACTCGGATTAACCACACAAATTCCTCAAACAATTAAACTTGCGAGTAGAGAAAAAGAAATCAAAGTTAATAAATCAAATTTAAAAATAAAGCCGGCTAAAAGTTATATTGAAGTAACAAATAAAAATTTTCAATATCTGGAAATTTTAGATGCAATCAAGGATTTTAAGAAAATACCGGACTTAAACATTGAAAACGGCATAAGAATTCTATTGAATATTTTACAAGAATTAAAAAAAGACGAGATTAAAAAAATTATAAAATACAGTCTAAAATATCCACCCAGAACAAGAGCATTACTCGGTGCATTATTGGAAGAAATTGGCGTTAAAGAAGAATTGAACGATTTAAAAAATAGCTTAAATCCTTTGTCAGAATATGTTTTTGGAATTAAAAAAGAGATTTTGAAAAATGCCGAAAACTGGAAAATAAGATGAAACTACATTCAAACAAAAAATTATTCAAAGATGCTGTAATTGCCACAGCTCAAATGAAAGGAATTAAAGAAATTTTTATTGAAAAAGACTATTGGGTTTCATTAACTTTGAAAACAGTATTTGAAGATGACATAGGTAAAGAAACTGTTTTTAAAGGTGGTACTGCATTATCCAAATATAATAACTTAATTGAACGATTTTCGGAAGACATTGACCTTGTTATATTAAGAAGTGAAAAAGAAACAGGTAATCAGCTAAAAAAGAAACTTAAAACAATTTCAAAATGCGTTGAAAATGTCGTTCCCGAGATAGAAATTGACGGAATTACCAATAAAAAAGGAATGATTAGAAAAACAGCACATTCATACGAAAAATCGTTTAACGGAAAATTTGGACAAATTCGAAATTTTATTATTGTTGAATCAAGTTGGCTTGGAAATTATGAACCATACGAAACAGGTTTCATTTCTTCAATGATTTATGAAATGATGAAACAATTAGGACAACACGAAATTATTGAAAAATATGAAATGCATCCATTTGAAGTTAATGTGTTAAGTCCCAAAAGAACCATTTGTGAAAAAACAATGAGTTTAGTTCGGTTTTCATATTCGGAAAATCCAATTGAAGACTTGAATAATAAAATTCGACATATTTACGATATCCATAAATTGCTAAAAGATACCGAGATAAATGATTTTTTCAATTCAAAAGAATTTGACAAAATGCTACAAAAAGTAGGTAATGATGATATTTTTAGTTTCAAAAGTAATAACGAATGGCTAAAAGAACATCCTGTTTCAGCAGTAATATTTAGTCAACCGATAAATACTTGGAAACAGTTAAAAAATACTTATAACAGTAGTTTTAAAGAATTGGTTTACGGAGATTTTCCTACAGAAATGGATATTTTAAAAACATTAGAAATTATCACAAAAAGATTGAAGAAAGTAGAATGGAAAATAAAATAACGAAAGCCCAACAGTGTTTATAAGTCATTGGGACGATAAGTAGTTAAATTGCATATTGTGAATATAAATAAGCGGCATAGTAATTTGAAAGTTAGGTGCAATAAAACGTCCAACGCCTCATATACTCACCGTTGGGCATAATATAAAAGAACAGAAG
>JALULG010000184.1 GCA_027040785.1 bacterium | reverse complement strand
CCATCGTAGTATCCTTTTTTAACAAGCCCTAAAAAGTTCTCTACTGCCAAAGGTGACTTCTTTGGGTATAGTTTTACTTCAATCTTCCCTACATTTGTTTCTATGACAACCACAGGTGACTTAACTGCTGTAGCTTTTACGACTTCTTTTTTTATTTCATCCGCATTTACACTAAGTGTTAGAGTTAAAAATAATAATCCTACAAGTAATTTTTTCATTTATATATCCTTTTCACATTTATCTATATTTAATTTTTGAAGTACTGCTGTTAAAAATGCTCCACCTTCTCTATGAATATCATCTCTGAACTCTATATAGATAGCATGTAAGTCAGCTCTGTCATTTGAAATTTTCTCAAAAATAAATGGCTTTTGTCCTGTCTCTTTTTTTACATCGTCTACTGCTGCTAATATTTCTGTTTTAAGTGCTTCACTCTCTGAAAAAACTAAACTCAAACCTTGATAACGCTCTTCCATTCTTATATGTGCTTTTATCTCATCACATCTACTCATTCTTGTCCTTTAGTTTAACTACTTAATTATAACGCGATTCTTATTTATTTTGCATAACTCGTTGCTCTTACTTCTCTTATAACATTTACTTTTATTTCACCAGGGTATTGTACTTTCTCTTGTATCTCTTTGGCTATCTCTTTACTCAGAAGTACCGCTTCATTGTCCGACATTTTTTGGGCATTTATAATCACACGTATCTCACGTCCTGCATTGATGGCATATGCCCGTGTTACATACGGTTTGGATGTTGCTATCTCTTCTACCTCTTTGACACGTTTGGTAAAGCTTTCAAGGACTTCTCTTCTCGCCCCTGGGCGTGCCGCAGAGAGTTTATCGGCTGCACATACTGCTGCAGACTCTACAGAATCTGGCACCTCGTGTCCATGATGTGCATAAATAGCATTAATCACAGAAGGATGTTCCCCATGTCTACGACATAAATCTGCACCAATATCTACATGTGAACCACCTAGATCTTGAGTAAGTGCCTTACCTATGTCATGTAAAAGTCCTGCACGTAATGCAAGTTTTTCATCTCCACCCATCTCTGCAGCCATCACACGTGCAAGTTTGGCTACTTCTAAGGTATGTGCTAATGCATTTTGCCCATAAGATGCACGGTATTTCATGCGCCCAAGCAACCGTACTAATTCCTCATGCATAGGAAAAAGTCCTAAGTCTATAAGAATATTTTCACCCTCTTCATAGGTCTTTTGCTCAAACTCTGCCTGTACTTTTTCATGTACTTCTTCTATACGACCAGGGTGTATGCGTCCATCTTCTACCAATATTTCTATGACCCTTGTAGCAATAGCTCTTCTGTAGAGATTAAAAGAAGAGACCAATATAACACCTGGTGTTTCATCTACCACGATATCAACACCAAGAAGCATCTCAAGGGTTTTAATATTTCGTCCCTCTTTACCAATAATGCGGCCTTTGTGTTCATCACTTGGTAAATTAATAAGATTAATAAGACGCTCCCCTGCAAAATCTCCTGCATAACGTGTGGTAGCCTGTGCAAGAATATAGTTAGCTTTTCGCTCTCCTTCATGTTTGGCTTCTGTTTCATATTTACGCACAATAGCCGCTACTTCAGCACGGCTTTGCACTTCAACTTTTTCTAAAATATAGCTTTTTGCCTCCTCTTTTGTCATAGATGCGACATTTTGCATTTTTTCTATTGTATTATTGATTTCACTGTTTTTTTCTTCTTCTAACTTTGTTAACTGCAGTTCTTTATCTGCTATACGTTGTTCAGATAATGCAAGCTTCTCTTCTTTGGCTATAAACTCTTTACTTTGAAGTATCAACGCTCGATTACGCTCATCAACCTTGCTTACACGTTTTTGAAATTCTCGTTCTAGTTCTATCTCTTTCTCTTGTATTTTTACATGGGCAGACTTAAGTAAAAGTTCTGCTTCATTCTCTATGGCTTTTGCCTTAGCTTTAGCCTCATGCTCTAAATGTGAAAACTTATTTTTACAAGAATTCTTTAGCCATAAGAAGCACACTACTGCCCCTATACCCGCTCCTAAAATGGCAGCACCTATGGTC
>JALULG010000183.1 GCA_027040785.1 bacterium | reverse complement strand
GATATACTAAAAATAATTGTTGAAGAATATATTGAAACCTGAGAATTATTAGGTAGTAAACTACTATTAAGGAAATATAACCTATGAGTTAGTAGTGCTACTGTTAGAAATGATATGGCTAAACTAGAGTCATTAGAACTTATATATCAACCTTATGCTTCTGCATGAAGATTACCAACATCAAAATGATTAAGAGCATTTGTTAATTACCTTATGCAAAGTAGCCCAGAACATTTTTTACATGAATCAAATTCTAATATATGACAAGAAAATATAAACAATATGAGAACCCTATCTAAATCATAACTCAAGACAAGAGTTAATATATATAGACATGCAACTATTATTTTTATCCTTGCATCTGCCTTGTGAAAAATGGACTTTCCAGAAGAAAAACTCTCCTCTAACATCACTATTATTTATCCTATGTGAAAGATACTAAAAGTTCTATTAAAAGGCCAAGGGGTTTAATTATCCTTTGGCTAAGACCCTTGGCCTTTATTTTTACTCTTATGCCCTTGATTTAAAGTACATAATTATACCCATAATTCCCATTATATATCCAATGCCCCCTAGAATATCCCTAAAACTCAATTTAGGCTCTTTTAATTCTGCAAGATCTTCCCTTATTGGTACCAATTTCTTATCTACTACAACACTGACAATTTCTTTCAACTTATTGTAGTCAATGGCAACTGGTTTTGAATTAACGCTGGGAGATTTTTCTTCTAGAAAATTTTCATTGTCAACTGAATTATCTTCCTGGCTGGAGACTGTAGAAGAGAGTTCATCCTTTCTAACTATCCAATAATTCTTATGTCCCATTTCTGCAATACACACTATTTTTAGGTCCTTGGGATGTTTTAATATCCTGTCTGGAATTTTATAGGAAAAATTGCCTTTTCTGTCTCCAGTACCAGTAAATATCAGTTTATTGCCCTCAAAAACCTTAAATGTGCCTTTGACCACTGCATCCCCAGTTGAAAACTTAGCCATACATTTAATTGTACCAGCATCTACCCAACAAAATACATCTACTCGATGGGCATAGGATATATTTGCCAAAAATACAATGCCTATAGCTAGAATTACTATTTTTTCTCTCATAATTATTAACCCAATTTTAATGTTCTGTACCTAATAACATTTCAGGTTTTACCCTGAAAATAAAGTCCACCACCAAAGCAGTAATTATACCCTCAATTATCATTATTGGCACATGGGCAATCAAAACAGTCTTGGCTGCATGGCTAAAATTTGAGCCTGTAAAAAAGAGGCACAGTGCCACCATAGTACCTGAGAGTATAATAGAAATAGAACCACTAAGAAAACCTCCAATAATTCTATTCTTCCTTTTTTCTGATATACATAATTTTTTAAACAATAGGTAAACAATAACAGCGGGCAGGGCCATATTAGCGGTATTTGCCCCAAGGACTATGATTCCTCCAAATTGAAAAAAAAGCGCTTGCAACAACAAAGCAATGAGTATCGATGGAAAGGCCCCAAACCCCAATAAAATCCCCACTAATCCATTGAGCACCAGGTGAACACTTGAAGGTCCAAGTGGCACATGGATAAGTGATGCCACAAAAAAGGTTGAGGTCAAAACTGCCATCAAGGGCACCTGTTGGGCCTTTGTATTTTTTAGCCCTATCCAGGTACCAATTAGGGTGATGGCAGCTCCTGTAATTAAAACAGGGGGGGATAGTACTCCTTCAGATATATGCATTTTATTCTTCCTTTTTATTTTTTATTCCAAGGCAAAAACTTTACCCATATTACCCCACCTACTTCCACAGGTTTTTCTTGACCTTTATGTTTTATCTTATAATCAGCAGTTGTAAGTGCAGAAAATCCCCACCATCCTGGCCTTGGGGGCGCATAGGTAAATATACCATTGTCATCTGTATGGATTACTTGAGTGACCATATACTCAGTATAGGCCTTAACCTTAGAGCCCTTATTAAAGTATTCCACTTCAACATTTGTCCCTACAACTGGTTTTCCATTCTTTAAGACCTTTCCCTGAAACACATTACCTGCATATAATCCAAATGGTCTGGTAATTGGC
>JALULG010000182.1 GCA_027040785.1 bacterium | reverse complement strand
AACTTATTCTTTTGACGATACGGGTGACGTTTATTTCTCATCGGACACAAAGAAGGCTAAAAGAAGCTTTTTTTACTATAGCTGAACAATTCACTCATTATTTTAGGGAACAGATATACGCACAAGAAGGTTTTCGCCCAAAAGAAATCAAGGTAGTATCTTTAGATACCACAGAGATTGTTGGAAGAGAAAGGAAGCTCCATTTGATGGATGTGACCATTGCTACTGAGATGGGCTTTCAACGTAGTCGTTTAGCAATCAAAGTATTTGACAGTTTAGAAAAAACACTGGCTGAAAGTAGAGGGAATCAAGTTCTGCGATATATTCTTGGAGACAATAAGGAAATTAGAACCCCTCAACTACTATATTACTCTAAAGAATATAAGATCTTGGTATATGAGGGATTATATGCAGAAACCTTCGAACAGGCTAAAATACGACTGGAAGAAAAGTATTTTTTAGCTGGGAGGGCTTTAGCTACTATTCATGGGTTTGATTTAAAAAATATTGATCTTCAGCGTTATTACACACTATTAGACAAAGTTTTTACTTCTCTGATGGATCAGGATGTTATTGCAAAAAAGAGATTGGAAGACCTCAGGGATAGAATAGTCACTGAAATCGAACAAAAATTATTCTATAGTTATGGTGGTGGAAAATACTTCGGAGATTTCCACTCAGGTAACATCATGTTCACTCGGATCAAAGAAAAGATCAGGAATTTTAATTTAAAAAGTGATTATGTTCAAGTGTATTTGATCGATCCTGAATTCACTGAAGATTGTACGGAATCCACCTGTAATGATCGGTTTGAAGATATTGCTACTTTTTTTTCGAAAGAATTGTTACAGGAATACGTCAATTCGGGGAACATAAAGAACAATCGATATTTAATTGACCAATTTTTAAATGGATATAATAGCATTTTACGTAAAATCAACATTGGTATAGAGGATATATATCCCCGGGGCTCTAGTTTCGAATTACAGATAATTTTAGCTCTATTAGTGGATCTATTATATTATGTGACCGTTGAAGATAGGGGTGAATGGTTAAACCGAGCAATTCAAGCCAGACTGAAATTAATTGATTTCCTTTTCAGCTACCCCTTGTCAAAAAAGAAATGAATAAATCTATTATTCAATGGGGATCTTATCTAACTTCCCAAAATAACTACTTAGTACACGATTTTGGGTTGCACCACAAGAATCACAGCGTAATAGGTTTCTTTTTATCTTTTTTGTGACCGGGTTTCCACAATGATAACAGACTGCATAAATTACTCCAAAATCTCTTGATCCAACCAATCCTACTCTGTTTTCGGGAATTGTTTGCAAAATTTTGCAAATAATATAGTCTCCTGGTCTGACCGCATCGTGCATTGACCGAATGAATCTATCAGAAAGAGAAAATATGTTCAAAAATGCAAAAAAATCTGTTTTAAGTGAATGAAATTTATTGTCCTTGCCTTTGAAATGAGACAGCAAAACGATTGCTTTTGATTTTCTTACCTCTGTCACGAATCCAATTGCGACATTACCACGTCTGGGTAATAAAATTCTTTTATTGGGCTTTACTGAAACGGTTCGGTCTGGGTTAACAATTAAAGTTCCCCATACACTGGAAATGACCTGACCATTTTCTTCATAACAATTTTTACCTGGTAAATACTCTTCAATAACCGCTATGACTTCTCCAGGTATTACCTGTCTTTCTTTTTTGATATTTGTAAACTTTTCTTTTATTCTTCTGTAGATGTCCAGCATCATATACATCTCATACATCATCTTTGAAATAATGTAATCTCTCAGACTATCTTTGATCTTATTAATCTTTTGCACTGTTTTTTCTACTACATCTTGTTCGCCTTCTAGAAAACTGATGGAGGAGCTTTTTGATTTTGAAAAAACAGATGATTTTAACAGAAGTTTTATATCATTATTCTCGATGTATTCAGAAATATCATCGTATAAAACTTTAGCTGGACTTCTCTTTCCGTTTTTATAGTTATGCAGGCTTTTTTTGTAGTGAGTTTCTAGATCTTTCTTTAATGATTTTAAAATATCTATAAACTCT
>JALULG010000181.1:467-2090 GCA_027040785.1 bacterium | reverse complement strand
TTCAAGCTCAACCTCATAATCATTTGATACGATGCCATGCTCTTCAATATATTTAAGTGACTTCCGAATCTGGTAGAGTAGATGTAAGCATTTATCATCATCCATATCCATGGAGACGTACTTAAAGCTATTTCTTATTGAAGCATTATCTACAGTAACCTTTATTTCATCTAATAATTCATTATCATCACCATCTTCATAATCTATATACTGCTGGTAAGGTAGGAAAACAGCTTTTTTAGGATCATGTGATAATTGAACTGCCCAATTCATAGTTGGGAAATTCTTCATTTTTTTATTAGGTTCTTTCTTCCTGGTTTTTCGATTCCATTTAGATTTAATCCTTTCAATTGTTTCATCATCAATATCAAAGTGAGTAAAATCATCAACTGATTTAACAAGAGAACAACCTGTAACAAGATATTTCATATCATCGCCAGATACAGGGTTATCATAATTTGCATAGAAAAAGACAATTGAATTGCCATTTTCAAATTTGGAGAAATACCTCTCTATTCTTTTTTCTAAGTCTGGCCAATAATTTCCATGCTTACTTTTTTGTTTTTGACTATGTACAAACGATAACCTGAAAGGCCAGGTAAAGAATGAATAAGGTTTTAAAGTTGACTGAATCCGAGTATCAATATTTTTATTAATGGCTGAAAAAGCATGCCCCTGACTGACATTAAACTCTTTATTTGAACAAATATTTAATGACCAATAGCAAGGTGGTACATAACCATTATTTTCTTTAGAAACTTTTGCTATGTATTTTCCAGCCACACCATCCTTTGACTCTAAGGCAATATCTTTACGCTTTTCAATTCTTCCAGATAAGAGAGAGTGAGCTCCACTACAATAGACATTTCCTTCAGGATCTTTACAAACAGTTCCGTTCCATCCGCTATCATGCCAAGCAGTTCGTACAGTTAAATGCATTTATTATCCCCAAAATAATTTATTTTATTCCTAAAACTATCTAACGAGCACCTCAGAAAACACCCTCTCAACATACTCTCGATCTTCATTCTGAAACAACACATTGCGCTCAGCAAAGTCTTCAATATCATCCATGCCATCATGCCACCATCGTACTTTGGCTAGTGGTGTGTTTGAGATAATAAAAGAGTGCATTTTGATTTTTTCTGCATGAACCTTCTTTTCAGCTCGCATCTTTTTCTCAAGTTCTTTTACTGTTTCAAAGAATTTCAGCTTTGGGTCATCGAGGCCAGAACAATGTAAAATTCCTTTCGGATCAACAAAAACAATATGCTGTGTATCACCATCTAATACCCAAAGAATAAAATCAGGGTAGAAATTGCCTGCTTCAAAAAAGCCTAAACCTCTACCGCGTGATTGATTTCGTAATAAGTAAATTTCTTTGCCTTTAAGTGCCACTGGTTCGCTTTCATAGTATTTCCTTAAATCACAAACAAAGTCATACTCACCATCATTTAAGTGTGTTGGACTTACTTTAAATAGATCACTATCAACACCCTTCTTTAAATGCAATAAAGGCGTGTATAAATGCTTTTCAAAGAAGAGTGCCTCACCTTTTCCAGCAATATTAAAATCTGTCAAACTTCCATTGATGATGTGTTGTTGGAGTTCATCAATACGTTG
>JALULG010000181.1:0-457 GCA_027040785.1 bacterium | reverse complement strand
CTTGTACTCTTCAAAGAAATTAGGATCAGATGGATTAAGCTCAGCATATTTTCTATGTGGTGCTTCAAAGGCTTCCTGTTCTGTTTTATAGAAACGGTCGCAGTATTTCTTCAGTAACGTAATCGCTATCTCTTGCCATTCAAAATAACGTTCAAAGCTAGTCAGTTCCATTCGCTCTTTGGGTATGTACAGTGTGTACCAAGAGCTATCCTCTAAAGTTGCTTTAATGGCTTCAGCGCTTAAATTTAGGTTGTACCAGTTGCGTTCAGCCTTTAACTGTTGCATTGCCTTATAAATCGCATCAAAGTCCATGAAAGCTAAATGCTCAGCTTCTAGTTTCATATTATCAAGATCAGTATTGTGCCGCGTCATACGAACACCCTTACTAGATTTTGCTACCACTCTGGGATACCAGTCCAAAGTAACATTCAAATGATGCCCTTCATGGGTCTTCGAA
>JALULG010000180.1 GCA_027040785.1 bacterium | reverse complement strand
ATGATTTGAATATTTTTTGATAAACGCGTACTTCACAATGTTTCTTTTGCGAAGTACGCTGCTGCCTTTTTTAATATCTCCTTTTCTTTTTTCAAAATTGCATTTTCTTTGCGTAATCTTTTTAATTCCTCTTCAATGCTTTCCATTGAACTTGATTTTTTTGATTTTGGAGCTGCTTTTAAATTATTTTTTAATTTATGATTTCTAATCCAAGAATATAAAGTTTTTTCTCCTATTTCTAAATCTTTCGCTATTTTTCTAATTGGCTCTTCTCCACTTAATGCTAATTGTACCGCTGTTTTTTTAAATTCTTCTGAATATTTTTTTCCTTTTGCCATTTCTTTTCCTTTGCTACTTTTTTATTGACACATTCTATCATTTTTGTGTCCTATTTATTGTAGCCAGATTAGTAGGACGGCAGACCCCTTTGGCTAGTCTTGCTTATATGCCTTTTCAGCATATAAACACCAAAGGGCGTAGCACGGGGGACTTTATTCAGAATACGGATTTTTTTAAAGAAAACCCGCCAAAAACTTTTTTGAGATAGCACAACTCATAACTTGCTACGACTGCTGGACCACGGGCTGCACTTCCCTTGCTACCTTACAATAGCAATAGTGTATGTAGGTTTTTTCTAATGGATAAGGTATATGCAAGGGCAGAGGTTGTAACCCTCTCTTTTGGTGGGAGCGTGTTATAGTCTATATATTTTTGTTCCTATTTTTTTTGGAGAAGAGAATTACTTGCAAAAAAGGTTTTTCGGCTGTTTATAGTCTATATAGTTATTTTTAATACTTCGCCTACTCTTTTATCCTTTTTGCTTCATTCTCTTTTATTTTTACTCCACTTTGAAATAAATTGAACTATGTTATAGGAACAAAAATTTTTTTTATTTTTTATTTTAGCTCCGTATATTTTTTATTTGTGTAGCTTGTTATATACAAAAAAATAAAAAAAATTTTTTACCTTTCTTTTACCTTTTCTTTACCTTTTTTGCCCTGGTAAAGTTTTTTGGAGAAAAGCGCGGAGTTTGGGGCAGTTTGGAGCTTTACCCCTGCCCTCATTAGCCCCCTAAAAGGGGGCATTTCGTGCAGGGGAGGGCTACGCCTATCTCTATTTATTTCGCTTACCGCTTCATAAATAGAGATAGGGCTTCGCCCTATAATATAACCACCTCCTCGCTCTTCGGGTCGGGAGTGGCTCGGTTGTGCTACAAAACTTCGTTTTGCTTCAACTCGCTTCGCTCGTTTAAATAATTTTTTCTTCTTTTGCTTGTTTAATATATTTACTTGCAGAATTTTTGCTAACTTTTGCAAGTTCTACAACTTTCATAATAGTAACTTTTTCTCCTTTTTCTTTTAGTTTTTTAATTGCTTTATATACTTTTGCTTTTGTTGCTTCTGCTTTTTTTTTGTTTGCTTTTATTAAAACTTCTTTTCCTATTGTGTTACCTGTTCTTTTACCAGCCATTTTTTGTCTCCGTTTCACTTCTTTTTTATATTCCTCATAAGCTAAATTTATAATTTTTTCAAATTTCATACTCCCAATATTCCAACTTGCTTTTACATTCCAGCCATATATTTCATTTCCTCGATTTGATCCGTTGTTGTATTTAGTTACGCTTTTTGCAATTTTTACTAATTCTTCTTCTTCTAATAGTTCTTGCATTTTTTTATTTAATTCTTTTGTGACTTCTAATACTTCTATAAAATCTTTACTATTACAATATAGCATAGTGTTATACCAAAGCCAATTATTTCGGTTACCTATTATTGGTTTTCCAGCGATAAAAAAATTTTTTTCTTTTATTGCTTTGATATTTGCTTTTATGCTGTTTTTTGTTGTAGCGGTTTTAAATTGTTCTTTAATAGTTCTATTATGTCTTGATAAGAAATCTTTTATTTCTCCAAATGTTGTTACCCAGCCTGTAAAAATAAAATCTCTTTGTGTTAAAGGATTACGCCACCAACCTTTAAGTCTTTTACTTCCTGCTTTATCAATTAGAACCCAATTATCTATTACCCATTGCTTAAAATCTTGTAATACTTTTTTTTGTTTTTTGCTTAATTTATAAAAAGTATTTAAGCTAATAC
>JALULG010000179.1 GCA_027040785.1 bacterium | reverse complement strand
AAATGCCAAAGTATTTTTTTGACCTTATATTCGCTCAAAGGTCGGTTGTTACGATGTTTCATAGCAAAATTGTATCATTTTGCTAGTCTAGAGCCAATATTTTTTATGTTTAACATACAAGTTTTTGTCATCTTAATACTGGATTTTTTAGCTGTTTTATGTAAAATGTGTGTATATAAATAGTTATATAATAAAGGGAAATAATGCTATCAATTAAAAATTTAGATTTTGGTTTCGCTGATGCAGAAAACTACAAAAGAAGAGAAAATAAAAATCGTTTCAATAAAATTTTTATAAAAAATAATTATCTTGAAGATTTGATTAGTCCTTCCGTGTCTTTTTTAATTGGGGAAAAAGGTACTGGTAAAACTGCTTATGCAGTTTATCTGTCTAATAATAATTATAAAAACTCACTTGGTATCATTCGATATATTAGAGAAACTGAATACCAAAAATTTATTGCACTGAAACAAGAAAAAAAGCTTGGATTATCAGATTATGCTTCAATATGGAAAGTAATTATTTATCTCTTAATTGCGGACAAGGTTTATGATAAAGAAGGATCAGTAGAGTTTTTTAAACGTTTTGGAAAATTTAAAGCTTTAAAAGATGCTATGGATGAGTATTACCACAAAGCCTTTGCACCTGAAATAATTCAAGCTTTGCAATTCGTCCAAGAGTCAAAAATAGCAGCTGAATTATTGGCGAAATACGCGAAAGCTTCTGGTGAAGAAAAAGAAACATTTACTTTTTCTGAAAGCAGATTTCAGACAAATTTATTCTATATACAAAAAAAGTTTGAATCTGCATTGTCACAAATACGACTTGAGCATAATCATATACTATTCATCGATGGCATAGATATTAGACCATCATCAATACCATATGATGAGTATTTGGAGTGTATTAAGGGGCTTGCGAATGCAGTTTGGGAAATAAATAATGATTTTTTTCCCACAATTAAAGGTGGTAAAGGTCGAATGAAGGTAATTTTATTAATAAGACCAGATATTTTCGTTTCACTTGGACTCCAAAATCAAAATACAAAAATTCGTGATAACTCTGTATTTCTTGACTGGAGAACGAACTACCCGAATTATAGAAACTCAAAGATTTTTCATATATCTAATCATCTACTAGAAGTACAAGAAAATCAAGGAGAATTGCCTAATTCTTTTAATAAATATTGGGATTATTATTTTAATTGGGATGCACCAAATGTAAAGGGAACACACAAGGAACCAACTTCATTTATTGCATTTCTTAGATGGTCGTACTATCGACCGAGGGATATCGTCATGATGCTTTCAATTATGCGAGAAGTCATTTTAGAAAAAAATTTATCAAAGGAAATTTTTGATTATAAAGATTTTGATAATGTAGAGTTTAAAAGGCGCTATTCCAACTATTTATTGGGTGAGCTTAAAGATCATTTAACATTTTACTATTCTGAAGACAACTATGAATTGTTTTTGAAGTTTTTTGAATATTTACAAGGGAAAAATAAATTTTCATATGAAACTTATCTAGAAACATATAAGCAGTTTATAGAGTATACGAAATCAACTAGTAGAGAAGTGCCAAAGTTCATGTTAACTGCAAATGATTTTTTACAATTTTTATATGATCTTAATATTATTTCCTATATTGAAACACCTGAATTTGACACACGATACATTAGATGGTGCTTTAGAGAAAGAAATTATTCCAATATCATGCCAAAAGTAAAAGAAGGTGTTGAATATCAAATTTTTTATGGTCTGTATAAAGCACTTAATGTTGGTCAGGAATTTACTTAAAAGATATAACAAGAACTAGCAACGAACACTTAGGTGTCGTTGTAATCAACCGTTACCTCGGACGCTTCGCTTATCTACTCCCCAACCGCCCTATTAAGCTCCGCACGTGCGGTAAAATACTCATAATAGCTGTTAACCAGTCCTGCCAGCGACTGGATAAAATCCTGTCGGGCATCTTGCAGTTCTACATAGTCTGAAAGGTCGTTGGTGTAGCGTTTTTGTGCCTGATGGAACTTGCTGCGTGCCTGTTTGACGATCTCTTTGTTCAGGAAAAAGTTGTCGCGCATATGCTGAAGGTTCAGGTA
>JALULG010000178.1 GCA_027040785.1 bacterium | reverse complement strand
GAAAAAATACATATTATTTTTTTAAATACTTCTTTAAACGATCAAAAAATAAATTTATATCATCTTCCGTTCTACCAAAAGACAATCTTAAGTGCCCTTCCCCGCTGGGACCAAAAGCTATACCCGGAACAACAACTATTTTAGCTTTCTCCAACAATTCAATGGCAAAATCCCAACTGGAAATTTTTTTATGATGATATTTTGGAAAAACAAAATAAGAACTGTTGGGTTTTTGATAAGAAAAAAAATTTTTTAAATCGTCCAATCGCTCACAAATCAAATCTCTTCTTTTTAGGTATTCTTTTTTATATTTTTCAATAATCTTTGTGTCCAAATTAAAAGCCGCCAAACCGGCATACTGAGAAACTACCGGCGCGCAAGTAACCAAGCTATCATGAATTTTTAAAATCTCTCTGACATTTGAAACATCAGAGTGTAAAAACCCTATTCGCCAACCGGTCATAGCATAACTTTTTGAAAAGCTAAATATTCTGATTACGTTCTTTCTAAAATCAGAATTTTTCGCCAAAGTATATAAAGGTTCGTCTGAATAAATAAAATCCTTATAAACCTCATCGCTTAAAATAAATATATTTTTTTCTTTGGCGATATTAGCCAAATCAAGTAATTCTTTTTTAGAATAAATGGTTCCCGTCGGATTATTGGGATTGCAAAACAAAATGGCTCTTGTTTTTTGATTAATCTTTTTCTTGAAATTATCCAATGAAAAAGACCAACCGTTTTCTTCCACCAAATCCACAAACACCGGTTTCCCTCCGGCCACTTTTATCGCTTCTTGATAAGATGTATAGGTTGGAGTTGGAATTAAAACTTCGTCACCGGTATTTAAAATCGCCAACAAAGTGGCGGTTATCGCCTCTATGGAACCTGCGGTAACCAAAATTTCCGTTTCAAAATCATAATACATCTCTTCTTCGGCTAATTTTTCTTCTATGGTTTCCCTCAATTCCAATAAACCCGGAGATAATGAATACTTAGCAACCTTCCCTTCTCTAATTTTTTCAATTGTTTTTTCTTTAATATAATCATCGGTATCAAAAGAAGGAATTCCTTGCGCCAAAGAAACAACTCCAGGAATTTTACTTGCCCGGAGTTCCATTTCTTTGATTGGTGATAATCTAATATTTTTCGTTCTTTCAAACATTTTATTTATTTTTAGGTTTTATTCTTTTTATACCATTTGGAAACCATTTTCTTAATACTTTTGGAATTATTACTGAACCATCTTTTTGTTGGAAATTTTCCAATATAGCTATAATCGGCCTTGGGCTGGCCAAAGCGGTGTTATTTAGCATATAAACAAATCTTTTTTTCCCATTGCTTGTTTTATACCTAACATTCAATCTCCTAGATTGCCAGTCTAAAAAATTTGAAGCCGAACCGGTTTCCCCATAAGCGTTTCTACTCGGTATCCAAGCTTCTATATCAAACATTTTATATTTTCCGGCACTCATATCTCCGGTACAAATCTGTAAAACGCGATATGGCAAACCTAAATCTTCATGAAGTTCTTTACTGATTTCCAGCATTTCTTGATGCATTTTTTCAGATTCTTCTATGTTTGCCTTTGTCAAACAGACCTGTTCAACTTTCATAAACTCATGAACACGATAAAGTCCTTTGGTATCTTTTCCGTAACTACCTATTTCAGATCTGTAGCATTGAGAAAAACCGCAAACTTTTTTAGGCAAATCATTTTCATTCAAAACCGTATTTGAAAAATAAGCCAATAAAGAGGGTTCGGCGGTTCCAACTAAAAATTTATTTTCTTTCCTTTTCTTCCCGGTTTGATCTTTGTCAATATTTTCTATTTTATAAATTTCGTCTATTTCCGGGTTAAATTTATTACCGGCAAAATAGCCACTACCGAATAAAGCAAATTCCCTCACCAAGGTTGGCGGAATCATCGGAACAAAACCTTTGGAAATTAATTTCTCCAAAGCAAACATCATTAAAGCCATCTGCAAAATTACGGCCTCATTTTTCAAAAAATAACCTCGATAACCGGCCACCTCCGCTCCTTTTTTAAAATCAATCAAATCCAAATCTTCAGCCAGTTCAATATGACTTTTAGGTTTAAAATCAAACTTCGGAACCTCTCCCCAACGATAAATTTCCACATTATCGCTATCATCTTTGCCGATCGGAGTATCCGGAGAAGGAATGGTTGGAACCATAACCATTAAAGTGTTATATTTCTCTTTTATCTCTTCAAACTCTTTTTCTTTTTGAGCAATTTCTTCTTTAATTTTTCTTCCTTTTTCTATATCTTCGGAACTCGGCTTTTTAGTTTTATTCTTTTCTGATAATAAATTTCTTTTTTCCTGTAATTCATTAAGCTCCTTTAAAAGTTTTCGTCTCTTTTTATCAATTTCCAACAATTTATCAATATCCAAATCTATATTTTTATTTTTAGCCGCTTCCTTTATTTCCTTTTTATGTTCTCTGATAAATTTTATATCCAACATAAATTTTTATTTAAATATTTTAGATGATTTATATATTTCCGGTTTATAAGCTTTTAACCTGACAATTTCCGTTTTTAAACCTCTTTTTGATAATTCTTCTTTTAAATTTTCAGTAAAAAATTTTTGATCATAACCCAAACAAATAATATCCGGGTCATAATGTTCAATAATTTTATACTTATTTTTTAATTGCCCCAAAACAATTTTTGCTCCAAATTTCTTTTTTTTAATATTTTCCACTCTTTCTTTTTCGGAAAATTTAGGTTTGCGTCCTTTTAGCTTTTTAACGGTTTTATCTCTAGCAACCACGATAATTAATTTATCGCCGTATTCCATCGCCCTTTCAATAAAAAAAATATGTCCTTTATGCAAGCCGTCAAAAGTTCCAAAAATCATCACTTTTGGCATATCTACTTCTTCGGTTTCATTAAAGGAAAAATTTGACACTCACGAGCCGGTTTGTTCATTAAAAAAGAAAAAACTCGCTCACTCATTCCAAAACCGCAAGTCGGGGGCATTCCATATTCCAAGGCCTCCACAAATTCTTTATCATACATTTGAGCTTCATCATCCCCGGTATCCCTTAATTTTTGTTGTTCGGCAAAACGTTTGGCTTGATCCAAAGGATCATTTAATTCACTATACCCGTTTCCCAATTCAGAACCGGCAATGATTGGTTGAAAACGTTCCGTAATCAATAAATTTTTTTCAGATTTTTTAGCCAAAGGAGAAACGATTAAAGGTAAACCTATTAAAAATCCCGGCCCGGCTATTTTTTTGCGACAATATTTCCATAAATTATCAATCGCTCTAGTAATATTAAAACCTTTTTTATCATAATTAACTTTCAGTTCTTTCAATTTATTTTCTATTTCATTAATATCGGTATTAAAAATATCAATTCCGGTATATTTCTTAACCGTTTCCGCGTAATCGTACTTTTCCCATTTTTTTCCAAAATCAATTTGAAAACCGTTAATTTCAAATTTTAATTTACCAAAAGTTTTTTTAATAACATACTTGTACATTCCCTCCACCAATTTCATTCCATCTTCATAATTTGCATAAGCCCAATAAAATTCCATTTGGGTATAATCTTGCAAATGTTCGGCATCCATTCCTTCGTTTCTGAATTGCCTACCCAATTCAAAAGTCTTTTCATATCCGGCAACCATTAATCTTTTTTGCCATAACTCCCCCATTGAAATCCTTAAATAAACATCAATATCCAAGGCATTATGATGAGTAATAAAAGGTCTGGCATCAGCCCCCCCGGTGGTATTTTCCAAAACGGGCGTTTCAACTTCCAAAAAACCTTTTTTGATTAAAAAAGATCTTACCGAGTTCCAAAAAATGGATTTCTTAATAAACATTTCTTTGATTTCCGGATTCATTAAAATATCTAAATATCTTTTTCGAAGTTTTTCTTCCTCATCTTTTAAGCCGGACCATTTATCGGGCAAAGGTCTTAACGCTTTTGAAAGCATTAAATAAGATTTAACATTCAAACTTTTTTCTCCTTTATGAGTTACAAACAAAAAACCTTTTGCCTGAATAAAATCTCCAATATCAAAATTTTTAATAAAAATTTTATATTCTTCCGCCCCAACTTCTTTTTTGGAAATCGCAATTTGAATGGTACCACTACCATCCTGAATGGTGACAAAAGTCAAATTACCATGTCTTCTAAGACTTTTTATTCTACCAACAATACTTATTTCCTTCTCTTTTTTTTCCAAATCATCAAATATTTTCAATATATTTGAAATCTTATCAGTTCTTTGACATTGTGAAGGATATGGATTAATTCCTTTCCCTTTTAAATTTTCCAATTTTTTTACTCTATCCGCTCTTTCTTGTAAATTTTCCATAATAAAATATCTTTTTTTTGAAATAATTTCTTTCTTTTATTCCAAAAAAACTGTTTAACTTGTTATTATATAATAACCATTTTCAAGAAAATTGTCAAAAAAATAAGGGGAATTTTATCCCCTTAAAAAATCAAATTGTATGAGCCACTGCATAAAATAAAGACGAATTTGTTATTTCCTTCTTTACTTCCATGATAAGTTCCTCTATAGTTTCCATTTCATTTTCCGAAAGAAAAACGTTGAAAGAAGATTCAATAAACATTTTCAGATCTTCAATATCAACCTGAGAAAATTTTAAATCTTCCTTAAATTTTGTTTCTCTCCGAATATTTGAAACATTAAAAAAGTTTTCTAATACACTTTTAATTTCAGAAAAAATTTTTTCCTCGTCCATTTTTACTCCTTTTTTGTTTTTATTTTACTTCCAATATTTTATATTTTATCTCCCCGTTTGGGGTTTTTAAAACAAACTCATCTCCTTTCTTTTTACCCAACATTTCCATTCCCAAAGGAGATTCGTTAGATATTTTTCCCGCTAACGGATCGGCTTCGTTTGATCCTGTAATCGTATATTCAAAAGTCTTACCATTAGTTTCTATTTTTACTTGAGAACCGATTTCTACAATACCACCGTTTTTATGTTTTTCAACCACAATGGCATTCTTAATAAGATTTTCCAATTCTAAAATTTTACCTTCCATAAAAGCTTGCTCTTCTTTGGCGGATTGATAATCGGCGTTCTCGCTTAAATCACCCAATTCTTTGGCGTTTTTAATCCTTTCTATCAATTGAGGACGTTTAACATTTTTTAATTCAGCTAATTCTTCTTTGATTTTTTTTAAACCTTCTTTTGTTAAAAATTGTTGATTCATATAATTTATATTAAAAATCAATGCCAAAAGTATAATATTTTTTTAGAAAACTGTCAATACTTATTTTTTATTGAGATTCTGTGGATAAAATACCAATTTAAAATTTCTTTGGCTATGGGAACGGCCACCCTGGACCCCTCCTCTCCGTCCTCAACCAAAACCACCAATGCTATTTGAGGATTTTTAAAAGGAGCAAAAGAAATAAACCAAGCATGAGGATCGCCTCCCCCATGTTGGGCTGTTCCCGTCTTACCGGCGCTTTCAAACGGCAAAGATTTTAAAGCCCGGCAACTTCCGTAACGGACACAATCCCTCATTCCCAAAGCGCTGATTTTAATATTTTTAGCAGAAATAAAATCCTCTCTTATTTTCACAATCTTATAATTATCAATCACTTTTCCTTTTTCGTCCAAAAAAGATTTTAAAAAATGGGGTTTATAAAGAATTCCTCCATTGGCTATCGTGGAGGTAAACAAAACCGCTTGCAAAGGGGTAATCAGCAAATCTCCTTGACCAATAGCTAAATGATAAGTATCTCCCACATACCACACCTCTCCTTTTTTTTCTTTTTTCCATTTTTTATTCGGCAAAAAACCATTGGCTTCATACGGCAAATCAATACCTGTTTTTTGGCTTAATCCAAACAGCCTTTCTCCCTCAACCAATTTTTCAACCCCCAATCCTTTAAAATTATGATAACCGCCAACGGTAATATAAAAAAATGTATTAACAGAATTGGCAATTGCTTGGCGAACATTCACTCTTCCATGCCCGCCGGCTCGCCAATCCGGAAAAAACCATTTTCCAACAGATATTCCACCGGTACTTAAAAAAGTCGTTTTCGGCGTTATAATCCCTTCATTTAAAGCAATCGCCGCCACAACCGGTTTTATAATGGAACCGGAGGGATACTCTCCTAAAACCGCTCTATCAAACAAAGGTTTATCGGGATCATTGATTAATTTTTTATATATTTTCGGATCTACCTTATAAGCAAAATCATTAACAGAAAAAGAGGGTAAACTTACCGAAGCCAATATACCGCCATTATTCGGATCCATTGCAATAACAACTCCTTTTTTCTTTTTAAATTTTAAAAGATATTTTCTTAAAATACTCTCTACTTCTTTTTGAAATTCATAATCAATCGTTAGTAAAAGATTTTTTCCGCTCTTGGGCCTTTTTTCACTTACCACTCTGAGCTCTTTTCCAAGAGCATTAACCTCAATTTCAATATTTCCATTTTTTCCTTTTAAATCTTTTTCATAATACTTTTCCAAACCCGTTTTTCCAATATAATCATTCAAATTGTAATTTTTATTCTTTTTTAATTCTTCTTGGTTGATTTTTCCGGTATAACCGATCCAATGTGAAATACTTTGAGATTTTTTATACTTTCTAAAAGTGTTAATATCCAAATAAATCCCCGGATTATTTTCCTCAAATAAAAGCAAAGCTTCTTGATAAGGAATTTTTTCTTGAACAATTATTTTGTTCTCACTTTTAATTTTAATTTTTGAAAAAATTTTACTTAACTCTCTTTTGGGAATATGATTTTTTAAATTATTATCCAAAAAATCATACAAAAAATTTTCAACCTCAATTTTACAATCTTTTTCTTTTTCTTTTTGGCGACATAAATAACCCCAAGAATAATTTCTATTCAAAAACAAATCCTTGGGAATTATCGATAAAACAAAATTGGCCTTATTAAAAGAAAGTTGAATACCAAATTTATCATATATTACTCCTCTTTTGGCGTTAATTATTTTTATTTTAATCCTATTCCCTTCAGCCTTACTTAAATAATAAGTTCCTCTGATAATCTGAATATAAAAAAATCTTAAAAATAAAAAAAATAATAAAAAAATAATTGTGATA
>JALULG010000177.1 GCA_027040785.1 bacterium | reverse complement strand
AACTTATATTTATGAACATTTTTAAAAACTCCTTTTACTGAAATATTTTTAACACCCGTTTCTTCTCTTAATTCTCTAATAGCGGCTTTTTCAATACTTTCTCCATCCAATCCGCCCTGAGGAATTTGCCAATGATTTTTATGATCAACTCTTTTGGCTAAAAAAATAAAATATTTATTTTTTTCTTTTTTATATAACAAACAAGCCACATTTGGACGATAAAAAAAAGGATTTATCATTTTTTCCTTAAAAACCAAAAAACTAAAAACAAAAACCGCTTTTAAAATTCTTTTAAAACGATATCTTGGTTCTTGTAAGAAACGCCAAAACCACTCCAAACCGATAAATTGAAGAAATTTGGGAGCTCTTTTAACCTTTTCGGTGATAAAATCAAAAGAACCGCCCACACCAATAGCCAATTTAATTGATTTTAATTTGTTTAAATTATCAACAATAAATTTTTCCTGTTTCGGAGCCCCCAACGTTACAAATAATATTTCAGCTTGAAATTTTTTAATTTCTTGGGCGATTTTCTCCCGATCTTCATTTTCAATAATCAAAAATTTTAGACTTGGATATTTTAATTTTAAAGATTTTTCTATGTCTTTTTTTAAGGAAAGTGCTTTTAAAGGTTTTAAAATGGCTATTTTATGATTTTTCCTTTGAGCTTCTTTTAACAAATGTTCAGTTAAAAAAATTCCGGTAATATTTTCCTCTATTAAAGGAGGAAAGAAAAAAGAAACGAATTTCAAACCAAATCCATCCGGAACCACCAAATCAGCTTTATTTAAAATATGAAAAAACTCTTCATCTTTTTGCGCCAAAACCAAAAACTCCGGATTAACCGTTACAATATAATGTTGTTTTTGAGATAATAAAAAAGAATCAATATCCTTTAAAACGCTTTCTTCGGGGATATTGTCTATTTGAATACCCAATAATCTTGTTTTCATATTATAAATATTTTAACATAAAACAGAATTATTACCAAGTACGAATTATTAAATAAAAAACCTTCGGAAAAAAATCCGAAGGTTAAGATTTTCTATTTTATTTTTTTAAAAAGCCCCAAAAGGGCTAACCCTCCCAAAAGCAACCAAATGGCACCGGGAATGGGGACCGGCTGAGCTTTAATGAGAACATTATCCAGATAAAAAATATCATCATACTCTTGGTCAGCATTGAAGAAGCCGTTAAAAAAAGTAACATCTTCAAACATTTCAGGCTTAAAAATCGTTAATTCAGACCCGAAATTAACCGAGGCCTCCCCCGTTAATCTATTCCATTCCATATGATAAGACGACTTTTTACCGTCTTGAAAATTCTCGTCAATCAGAACATAGCCTCCATCATTTGGAAGCGAGGAGCCATATACCTGAAAAACTCCTCCCAAGGGATTAAATAAAAGGCCGTAGAAAAACCTTTCGTTTTGATTTCGGGCATAGATATAAACCCCGATGACCGAGCCGTCAAGAGTAGTTGTTAAGTCATGGGTCATTATATCAAAATCAACTGAAACAGACAAAGGATTACTGTTAATATAACATCTCATCTCCCCTCTGTATCTCTGATAAGTGGGAATTTTCAAAACTTGACTCCCCATTGTTTCATTTTCTTCAACAACGGGGTATCCTCGGTAATGAACTCCGGAGATTTGCGGGGCCTTCCCCAAAGAAAATTCCGGAGGTTCAAAATCAACATCATACAGTGTAACCATATCGGCCATTGCCGACATTTCCCCGAAAAAAAACACCGTTACCGCCATTACCATCATTATAAATCTTTTCATCGTAAACTCCTTTCCCCTTTTTGGGGAGTTTAAGGTTAAAATTAAAATTTAAAGTGCATTCTTAAATTAGCATAAATCAAGGGAAAAGTCAATCCTTACTCCTTTTTATGAAATACCATAAACAAATGTCATTCTGGGCCCTGTGCTGAATTTATTTCAGGATCTCAATGATTTTAGGTTTTTCTTCTTTTTCCTGAGATGCTGAAATAAATTCAGCATGACAAAAAAATTCCACTGTCATCCTGAACTTGTTTCAGGATCTCGTGTAAACCTCTGTCATCCTGAACTTGTTTCAGGATCTCGTTTTCTACATGTCACC
>JALULG010000176.1 GCA_027040785.1 bacterium | reverse complement strand
TGTGTTTCAATAAACTGGACGGTATCTTAGGCCCGCAATAAGTGAGAGCTGACCCGTTATCCTGCGAGTTATTTCTCAGTTATGCCCTTTACGGACAAAAAGGTATAACGACCAAGCTCACCTGCCGCCATGAAGCGGAGCGAAATAGCGGTCAGGTGCAGCGCCTTGTTAGCCTTATTTAATGTAATCCCTTGTCTATTTTGTCTAATATAAAAACATCATCTTCAAAATGTCCAAATATACGCTTGGCATCTTTATCACTCCAAGCATCAATTTCATGCGTTGAAGACATTATTTGTTTTCCTTTTAGCTGTTTAAAATCCAATGACCTTGGGTTAGTTCCCTTTATGAAATATTCAACCAGTTGATCAATTCTTCTGTTGATTAAATCAATTCTGTCTTTTTCAAGACTTGAAACTGCATTCACAAAATTATCTGTATATTTAATTTTTTCGATAGGTGATGGTAAAAGTTTCTTTATATATAATTCTTTTTTGGCTTCTTCCCAAATAAGTTCTCCCCATGGAGAAAGTGTTATTTGACCATCAATTTCAAACAACAAAGTTTCGGGAATACTTTTAAGCTGACTCTGGTCAACTTCGATACCTAAAGATAACTTCCTAAACTCATCAACATATTTTTCTATTATGGTTATAAAATCTAACTTAACTGGAAGTCTTGGTATTCTGAGCAACTCTGATGAGGTTTCAAAAATATACACTGTTTCGTCTGCATAAAAATTTGCAATGCTTTGTAAGAAACCTTGAACACTTTTAAAGCCACCCGTAAGATTGAATATTATTTTGTATCCTTCTCTAGAATATTTTGGAATTTCTTCACTTAGCTTCTTTATCAGCTCAGATAAAGATAATTGAAAAGATGATATTTCAGAAGTTTGTAAATCTGTTTGGCGATGAATCACTGCCGTTAAATTGTGGCGCTGCAACCAGCTTTTAACTAGTTTTGCGGTTTCTTCTCCAAGCCAAGTATCAGTGCTTAAAAGCAAATGAAAGTCATTACTTGTTTCAATTCTTCCGCTATAAATCTGGATAATTCCATTTAGTTCAGCAGACATCTTCATTGCTTTTCGATTGCCTGCATTTTGAAGAGGTGCAGATACCTTACTTATTAGACTTTCTAATTTAGCTCTATCCTCATCTGGTATATCTTCTTTGTGTTTTTTATTAGCATACTTAAAAACCAATGAACGCTCATCTTTATCAGCTTCATTTGTTAAGAGACTGGTACCACATGGAGATAATATGTATTGCATCATATCAATTCTCTTTTGTCAGGCTAACAATAAATATGAAGACCCAAAAGTCCTCATGTTTATCGTACTTATATGGGTATTTTTTCCTTGATATTGCATATGAAATGCAAAAAGAGGATTGGCGCATATTTTATACATTTGCATTGCTGTATCGTGAAGTATGCTGGTTAACGTGTCAAATATGGTTTGTTGCAAGCTTGGCATTATGTATCTTGCCAAGCATTGAGAAACTCTGCCAAATGCGGGCGGTGTTCACTTTCCGATTCAAGGTAGTTGCGCATACCCAAGATGGCTCTGGCGTAAGCACCTTCGGAAAGTTCGCCTTTGAAAAGCATCCAGCGGAACATGATTAAAGCCGTGGTGCAAACATCGGTTTCACAATAATTGCGGATGGCATCAATTTCTCCGCCTTCAAACATGCCACGCACATCATCACCTGCGGTGTCTAATTTGCCGGGGATGCCAAACGCTGTTGCCACCTCATGCATGGAGCAGCGGGCTGATGCGCCAAAGTCTGATAACACTTCTAATAAATCCAAATGATAGTTGTGGGCATAGCGAGATTCATAATTATTCCATTTATCGCCTTCTTGAAACCATCTTGGGCAAGATAAACCATGCACCATAGCCCGATATTTGAGCACGGGCATATCAAAGCCTCTGCCATTAAAGCTAACCAGTTGCGGTGCGCGGGTTTCAATGATGTTGAAAAAGCCTTTTAACATATCCTCTTCGCTGGATTCAGCCGTGCCACCTGTGGCAATGCGTTTGATGGCAAGCTCGCTGCCTTCTTCACCGATTTCGCGTGTTAAATGCACATAACTGATGGCAACCACTTGAT
>JALULG010000175.1 GCA_027040785.1 bacterium | reverse complement strand
AAAATAATATAATAGGGAAAAATCTCTGATTTTAAAAAGGAAATTTCCGGTTTTCTTTTTTTTAGGTATTTTAAAATCTTTTTTAAAATCCAAATTAAAAATATTTCGGTAAAGAGAGCAATTCTGATGGAAATCGCTTTCTCTCCTATCGGCCAAAAAAATAAATATCCTTTGCTTCCGATCATTAATTCGCTAAAAATAAAATATATTCCCACTTTGGGATCTTTCCAAGAGTAAAAAAAAATTAAAATCAATATTAATAAAAAAAAGAGCTTATTTATTTCCGGTATTAAGAAACCTAAAAAGCTCAAAAATTCAAAAATTATAATACTGTAAAAAGTGATTTTAAGGTATTTGAAATTTAAAAGAAAATTCATAAAAATTTATTTTCTTCCTTCCAAACTTTTTTTATAGAGATCAAGGTCTTCTAAAGCCATACCGGTGCCTTTGGCAACGCAAAGCAGAGAATCGTCCGCTACATAGGCCGGCACTCCGATCGCTTTTGCCAATAATTTATCAATATTCCTCAATAAACTTGACCCGCCCGATAAAATAATCCCTTTATCAATCACATCGGCTGATAATTCCGGAGGTGTTTTTTGAAGAACCGCTTTAACGGCATTAATTATTCCTTCAAGATCGTTTTGAATGGCTTCCGTAACATCGTCTGATACTATTTCAATCGTTTTGGGGAGCCCTCCCAACATATCAGCTCCTTTGACTTTCATTTTTAGTTTTTTATCTAAAAACATTGCCGATCCGATTTCTATTTTTATATTTTCAGCCGTTCTTTCTCCGATAGCCAAATTATATTTTTTTCTGATATAGTCAGCTATGGATGCATCAAATTTATTTCCTCCTATTCTTACTGAGAGAGAAGTTACCATTCCTCCTAATGAAATAACGGCAATTTCCGATGTTCCTCCGCCAATATCTACAATCATATTTCCGGAAGGAGCTCCGATTGGTATCTTGGCTCCGATTGCCGCTACAACCGGTTCCTTAATAATGTAAGCCGCTTTTGCTCCGGCGGCCATAGTGGCGTCTATTACCGCTCTTTTTTCCGTGGAAGTAATTCCGGCCGGAACAGCCACCATTACTTCCGGTCTGAATATTTTTATGTTACCAAGCGCTTTATTGATGAAATATTTTAACATGGCTTCTGTTGTTTTATAGTCCGCGATTACTCCATCTTTTAGAGGACGAGAAGCAACAATCGTATCCGGTGTTCTTCCAATCATTTCTTTCGCTTCTGTTCCAACAGCCAAAACTTCATTATCAACCAAAGAAATAGCCACTACCGATGGTTCGTTGATTATGATACCTCTTTTGGGAATATATACCAATACATTGGTTGTCCCCAAGTCAATTCCGATTTTTTTAGAAAACATATTTGAACTAATTTTTTGTTCTTTTTTAAAATCTATTTATAGTATTTTTATAAAGAATATCAACAATCAGACCTAAAGTCAAGGCACTGAAAAAGTTGTTTTCAGTATTTACTAAAAAGATTTATCCAATAAAAAAATTATTAAACCAACTACGGCGCTTACTCCGCTGATAACCCATAATCTCATTACGATCGTTGCTTCCGCCCATCCCTTTCCTTCTAGATGATGATGAAAAGGACTTGATATAAATAATTTTTTAGCAAATATTTTTTTGTGTGTTAATTGAATTAGAACGGAGAGCGTTTCCAAAACAAAAACAGAACCGATAATAGGTAATAATAAAACATAACCTGAAAGTATGGCTACAATACCGAGAGTTATCCCCAGACTCATCGCACCGGTATCTCCCATAATGATTTTTGCCGGATTTATGTTAAACCAAAGAAACGCCAATAAAGCTCCTATAATAGCTCCGCAAAAAGCGGTTAAATCATATCTGCCTTGCATAAAAGAAATCGCTCCATAGGCGGCAAAAGAAGATAATAAAGTTCCTCCCGCCAAACCATCTAAACCATCGGTTAAATTTACCGAATGCGAAGTTGCAATAATAATAAACATAAAAACCGGAATATACCACCACCCTATTTCAAAATTTCCTACAAAAGGAACATGTATCATATTCCATTGCAATTTAAAATAAAACCACCAAGCGCCTATTAAAGCAATGAAGGTGTAAATTAAAATTTTATGCCAAACTTTTAACCCTCCGCCATTGGGTCCAATTTTTTTTACATTAAACAAATCATCAAAAGCGCCGGCTACGGCGGAAAGAATTAAAATTCCCAAGGGAAGAAAAGTTTGTTTTTGACTTAAAAAATTTAAATGTTTAAAAATTTCAAGATTAGTAATATCTTTTAAATAATAAAAAAACAAAGAAAGAAACAAAACGGTTCCCCAAATTAAAATCCCCCCCATTGTTGGGGTTCCTTCTTTCTTTTTATGTAATTTTGCAAAAACCGGAGCCGATTTTGAATCTCTTATTTTTTTGCCGACATTATATTTTTTTAATATTTTTAACAAAAAAGGCATCCAAAATAAAGCAATTAAAAAAGATAGAGTTGTAATGATAAAAATTTTTGCAATTGTAAAAGTGTCCATATTTATTCAGCTTCTCTTTTTTTAAAAATAGCAAAAGGAGTTTTTAGTAATATGTATAAATCCAATTTTAACGACCAATTTTCTATATAATAAATATCTAACCTTACTTCTTTTTGAAAAATTAAGTCGCTTCTACCGCTGATTTGACTAAGTCCGGTTATACCCGGTTTGATAGTTAATAACTTTTTATATTCTTTTTTGTATTTAGCCACTTCTTCCGGTTCATGAGGTCTTGGGCCAACCAAACTCATTTTTCCGATTAAAACATTGAAAAATTCCGGAAGTTCGTCTAAACTGGTGCGTCTAATAAACTTTCCCACTCGTGTAATACGAGGATCATTTTTATATTTTATCATAGGATTTTCTTTATTCCAACCCCTTAAATCCTGAACTTTTTTTCTGAAGTTTTCATCATAACGCATTTGATGCGCATTTTTAATCATTGATCTGAATTTAAAATAAAAAAAGGGTTTTCCATGTTGCCCGATTCTTTGATAACCGAAAAATATTGGTCCTTCGGAGTCTAATTTTATAGCTAAGGCGATTAATAGCATTATTGGAGAAAATATTATGATGGCTATTAAACTACCGATAATGTCTATTATTCTTTTAATTATTTTTTTCCAGCCGTCTAAAGGTGTTTTGTTGAGTTCTATTATGGGAATACCCCCTAAATCAAGAACGTTGATATTTATTGTTTGGGTTTCAAAGATGTTGGGAATATATTTATAATCAATATGATGTTCCCAAGAAAAATTGATTAATTCAATTGATTTTTCTTTTTTAATGTTTCCTGAATAAAGGATTTCATCAATATGGTGCTTTTTTTTGATTTTTAAAAGTTTTTTTTCTATATCGTTGTCGTCTTTGATCCATTCTAAAATTTTATATCCGAAATTTTTGTTTTTTCTAAAAAAATCAACAATATTTTTAGTTATTTTGTCATTTCCGATAATTATTAAATTATTTACTCCTATTCCTTTGTAAAATAGCTTTTTTTTAATTATTCTAATTGTTAATCTTCCCAAAAAAACAAAAAGAATGCTTAGGAACCATCCCATTAAAACGATAAAACGAGAATCAAACAGTTCTCTTCTCATAAAAATAATTACAAAAATGAGAATTATTCCCGAACTGCAAGCGGTAAAAATTTTATAAAAATCATCAATGAATTTATGTCTGTTCTTAGTGGAATAAAGTCCGGATAGAGCAAATATTATTATCCATGATATGGCCACCCAAAAAAGAATAAATAAAAAATTTTTAAAAGGCAAATAAAAAATAACCGGCCTGATTTTTTGAGAAAAAGAAGAAAAACGTATAAAATAAGCCGAAAGACCGGCTAAAATAATCATTATAAAATCTAGCGGCACTAAAATTGCCGTAAAAAGTAAATCAATTTTTTTCATAATTCTTTGCTCTTTTTTTACTTTAACATTTTATATTTTCTTTGACAAGTAAAAATAAACCTATGAAAATAGGTTTATTTTTGTCTTAGGTAAGCTATAAGCCGGATTCTGTAATTGATAATCATTTATCTGGGGTTAATATTACTATTAACCTCAAGCGACTCTTCTCAAAAAGAGACACGGTCTTGCACGCGGTAAGGATTTAGCCGTTTCACTCTTATGTTACCATAAGAATCACCCATACGGGGTTATATCGCTTGCGCAATATAACGTCACTGTTCGCACCTTTGGATTACTCCAAACGGGTGTTACCCGCTACCTTTTGCGTGTCCGGACTTTCCTCTCCTTTGCGGGAGCGATTATCCGCTTACCTAAGGATTAAATATAATAACACAAAAACCAAAAAAGGTCAATTAATCTTCTATGCAAATGTTTTTTTCTTTTATGGCGATAGCGGTTTTGATGAATAATAAAATTATTATTAAAAATAATACGCTTAGTAAAAATAAAAATAAATTTTTAAAGAAAATAAAATGTGTTTTATGAAACATTAAAATACTGGCTATGGTTATTGATGCTAAAGGAAAAGAATATGCCCACCAAGATAAATAAAATTTAATCTTGGTAAACATATTTAATTGGAAAAATAAAACTATTGTTAAAAATAAGGCAAAATAATAAATAATTTTAGCAAAAGGATCAAGACTATCTGTTAATTTTAGATAAGATATAAAACCGATTGACGGTGGAGCAATTAAGATAAATAAAGTGGGTAATAATTTTTCCGGTAAAGGTTCGTGAAAAATTATTCTGTAAAAAAATATTATTAAAAATATTAACCAAAAAAAGAAACCGATACCGAAAAAAAACCAAGAAATTTCCGGATTTAAATGAGCTTTTCCCGCTATTGGTATCAAGATGTTCCCTACTCCGGGAATGAACCATGCCGGATTAATTTGAGAAATTTTAAAATCGGTTTTTTGTATCCAAAGCGAAACCGTTTTGATGGTTAAAACAAAATGAATACTTAATCCCAATAATAAAAATATTTTTGATAATGTAAAATTTACATTTAAATAAGCAATGCTTAATAAAAGTAAACTGATGGAAAAGGTCGGGAAAAAAGGTAGTTTTATCGGATGAGCAAATTCTTTTTTAACTTCCGGAAAAAAATATAATATTTTAATTAAATATATAAAACTAAGTACAAAAAACAAAATACTCACGAAATATAATAAATAATCACTAAAAAGATTTATTTTTAAAATACTTTCGGTTTTTTGGCTGGCGATTATTAAGCCGCTTAAACCCAGAATTATTGAAAAAAATGAAATCGGAAAAAACTTTATTCTACATTTATTATTCATAGATTTATTCTTTAATTATTTTTATAGCGCAACCTTCAACCAATGCTTTACTTACTTTTTTATAAGCGGAACAAAGAATTCGTTGAAAGGTGCTTTGAGATGTTTCCATTTTAATCGAACATTCGTTTTGGTTAAGATTTTCAATATTTTTTAATCTTAAAGCCTCCAATTCCTCAACGTTTAATTTTATTATTTTTAAATCTTTAAGATAAACATTTTTAGGTTTAAAATAAGTAATACTTGGTTCAAAATTTATTTTTCGACAACTTTTATGTCTCGGCATATTATTAAACAAAAAACTTTCCTGAAATGAAAAGTTTTTTGTAATTATTTTATTTTCTTCCGGATCCTTGTCTTCGGCGTCCTCCGCCACATGATCCTCTTCCCCTTCCGGTTCGAGGACCTTTACCATCAGGTCCGGTTCCATCTCTGTTAGGCATATTTTTATTTCTTAATTATATTTTAAATATATACCCAAAATAAAATTTTGTCAAGAGTTTATAAAAAAAACCGATTAAAATCGGTTTAAAGGATTATTTTTTTATCTTAGATGGTTTCTTAAAATTAAAAGTTAACAAAATAAAAGCAAGAAAATTAAAACTTATAAAAGCCCCGTGTTCCCATAAAATTTTCCTTTCCCCAAAATTGTTAAAAATCAAAAAAAATTCAAGAATAGTCGGGAACACCCCTCCTATTAAGACTATTAAAATAAAATTATTTTTCTTTTTTTTGTCAATAAAATAAATTCCCCAAATCCAAAATGCAAAAAAAAGAATTCCCGCTAATATTCCCAAAAAGAAAATAGTTAAATTTGAAAACATTTTTACCTCCTGTGTTTAAAAGTACCGGATATGTGTTATAATAAAACTATCTTAATTTAAAAATATTTTTAAGTCAAATAAATGAATCTAAAAGAAACCCTATTTTACCTTTCCGCTGAATTAAAAAGAAAAGGAATTAAAACAAATGTTTTGGATGCTGAATTATTGCTTATATATGCTTTAAAAAAAAGTAGAGTATGGCTTTATTCTCACCGGAATTATGTTTTAAAAAACGCGGAACTGAAAAAAGTAAAAAATCTTTTGTCAAAAAGATTGGAATTTTTACCAATGGCCTATATCACAAAAAATAAGAAATTTTATGGTTTGGATTTTTATGTCAATAAAAATGTTTTGGTTCCTCGTCCAGAAAGCGAGTTAATACTTGAAGAGGTTTTTAGAAAAAAATATCGAAAAATTTCCACCGTTATCGATCTTGGCACCGGTTCCGGAAATTTAATTATTTCTTTAGCTAAAAATTTCTCAAAAAAAATTTTCTTTAAAGCGATTGATATCAGTTCTTTGGCTTTGTATGTTGCCAAAAAAAACGCTGAAAAACATAAGGTAAAAAATAAAATAAAATTTTTTCAAGGCGATTTATTAATTCCATTTTTAAAAAGAAAAGAAAAAATGGGTTTTGGTGAAATATTAATAATAGCCAATCTACCTTATTTAAGCCCCGAGCAATTTAAGAATGAAATAAGTATTCAAAAAGAACCGAGAATCGCTCTGGTTTCCGGAAAAGATGGTTTAAAAGAATATCGTAGATTATTTCAGCAATTAAAAAAATTTCAGAAGCTGAGCTTAGCATTTGGTTACATAAGCAAAAATGTCAAATCCCCCAATTACCTGTCGCCATTCGCTATAATATTGATATTGGCAAATTGATCTCATGTCTATCATCGCAATATGCCTTAGCGGTTCTGTTTACTGACCTTTTAACGGCGGCGTTTGGCGAGCAGCAACATATCGCGCAATTGCTGTTCTG
>JALULG010000174.1 GCA_027040785.1 bacterium | reverse complement strand
AAATTTGATATGATTTTAAATTAAAAAACTTTGCAGAATTTCCTTCCGTAAACAATGTTTTTCTTTGTTTTCTTGATAAAATAATAGTTTAAAACAGTTTAAAAGTCAAGATTTTAACCCTTAAATTTGTTATCGTAATAATTATATGTCATTCTAAGTGTTTCAGAGTCTCGTGGTTTTTAGGTTTTACTCTTTCTCCTAAGATACTGAAATAATACCGAATAAATTCAGCACAAGATTCAGCATGACATAAAGGAAAACGAGATGCTGAATCGAGTTCAGCATGACATGGGGGATACACTGTCATCCTGAATTTATTTCAGGATCTCGTGTTCGTCACATGTCACCCTGAATTTATTTCAGGGTCTCGGGTTTTTTAAATTACTACCCTGCTTCTCGAGATGCTGAACCGAGTTCAGGATGACATGGGAAAAAACAAGATGCTGAACCGAGTTCAGGATGACATGAGGGTTTAGTATGACAGGGGAAAAACAAAATGCTGAAATAATACTAAAATAAATTCAGCATAACATAATGGTCCGGCATGGTATTGAATTTCAAAAACAAATTTTGTCAAATATATTTCTCATGCTATGATAAAATAAAAATTAATCTTGTTATTATGAACATAAACCAAATTATCACTTTAATTATTTTCTTAATCGGACTGGGCGCTGTTTTTTATTTTATTAACAAAAAATTTTCCGAACTTGAAAAAAAACAAAACGAAGACAAAAGTTTGGCATTATTACAAAATCAAATAAACGAAATCACCAAAACATTGGATATGCGCTTAAACGAAAGTTCGCGCGCTATGCAAAATCAATTTTCCGAAAGCGCTAAAATAATCACCAATATAACCGAAAAGTTAACCAAACTAGATGATACCTCAAAACAGGTTCTTGATTTAAAAACACCTTTAAAAAATTTGGAAGATATTTTAAAAAACCCCAAACATCGCGGTGTTTTGGGGGAATATCAATTGGAAATGATTTTAAAAAATGTTTTACCGCCGGCGAGTTATAAAATTCAATACAAATTTAAAGACAACACCATTGTTGACGCGGCTATTTTTATTAAAGACAAAATAATCCCGATTGATTCCAAGTTTTCTTTGGAAAATTATAACCGAATCGTAGTTGAAAAAGACCCGGAACGAAGAAAAAAGCTGGAAGAAGAATTCAAAAAAGACCTTAAAAAAAGAATTGACGAAACTGCCAAATACATAAAACCGAACGAAGGGACAATGGATTTTGCCTTTATGTTTATTCCGGCTGAGGGTATTTACTATGATTTATTGGTCAACCAAGTCGGCGCCATAAAAGTAAATACTCGCGATTTTATAGAATACGCTTTTATCAAAAAGAAAGTGATTATTGTTTCGCCAACCTCTTTTTACGCTTATTTACAAATGGTTTTACAAGGATTAAAAGCTCTGCAAATAGAAGAATCGGCCAAAGAAATAGGCAAAAGAGTGGAAATGCTGGGTAGACATATCAGAAATTATGAAATATACTTTAATAAACTGGGCAACTCTTTGGGAACAACCGTTAATCATTATAACGCCGCTTATAAAGAATTGGAAAAAATAGACAAAGATGTTGTTAAGGTCAGTGGCGAAAAACAAAAAATAATCAGCCAAAAAATAGACAAACCAAAACTATCTTAAAAGGAGATTAAAAATGTTTAAACTGTTAAAAGGACTGAAAGAACTGTTTGGACTTTTTTGGGCAATTATTACTTTTCCTTTTCTTTTTATCTGGCAATATTTAGTTGCCATTTACTACCTAATTGAAATGAAAATTTATTTTTGGTTAACAGAGAAGGAAAACTAAAAATTCGGAGCAGATTTTCTGCTCTTTTTTTTATTTTAAACTTTGCTACAATAAAAAAGAGCGATTTTTTCGCTCTCTGTAATTAAAATGGTGGCCACGATGGGAATTGAACCCATATTCTTCGGGTTTATGCCCGACGCTTTTTTTAAGCTACGTGGCCATTGTTTGCAAGGTTCTAAACAATATCAAATCACAAAAGCAAAAAATGTCAAGTCTTTTTGAAAAAAATTTAAAAAATTCCATTTTGGCCGGTCTGGCATTTTTTGATATGTTTAATTATCC
>JALULG010000173.1 GCA_027040785.1 bacterium | reverse complement strand
GGGTAATGCACAGCGGTAGGAATACCTTTTTCTTTCAACTTGGCTTGAACCTCATCACGATGTTGAACTCTAACACTATATTGAGCCCAAGCAGAAGTCGCTCTTTCATCTACAAAAGGTAAAATTAAATCTTTTTCTTTTAAAGCTTCTGTATATTTAGAGGCAACCTCTTGACGAAGAGCTAAATCTTTTTTGTAATACTTTAGTTTTACATCTACTACTGCACATTGAATGGTATCCATACGTCCGCCCATCCCAATATATTGATGATGGTAACGTTTTGACTGTCCATGAACTCTAAGTGATTTCATTTTAACAGCTAGGTCATCATCATCGGTAAAGACAGCACCACCATCTCCAAAACATCCTAAGGGTTTAGCAGGGAAAAAGCTTGTCGTTGAAATATCACCTAAATTTGAATCTATTTTACCATTAAAGGTACTTCCAAAACTCTGAGCTCCATCAACGATTACTTTTAAGTTATGTTTATCTGCAATAGCTTGAATAGCTTCCATATCAGATGGTTGTCCATAAAGACTTACAGGCAGAATAGCTTTCGTTTTTTCGGTAATCTTTGCTTCAATTTTAGCTGGGTCGATGTTATACGTTTTTTCATCTATGTCTACAAAGACTGGTTTAGCACCTAAAAAAGCTATGGTCTCCGCAGTGGCTATAAACGTAAAAGGAGTAGTAATGATCTCATCTTCTGGTTTTATGTCTAGAGCCATCATAGCTAAAAGAAGGGCATCAGTCCCAGAGCTACAAGTTATAGCGTGTTTGGCTTTTGTGAAATTTTGAAGATTTGTTTCTAGCTCTTGTACTTCATTACCCATAATATAGTTTGATTTATCTAAAACATTATGAATGGCTTCATCTATCTCTGTTTTATAGAGCTGGTATTGGTACTGTAATTTTGCAAAATCTATTTTCATTTCAACACTACCTCTAAACTATCTCCTGTAATCATATATGTGGCGAAATCATCTTCGGTTCTGTCATTATCATTGAATTCTAGAGTATTACCAGAGATACCCACCCAACCTATCTGCCTGGCAGGGACGCCAACCATAAGGGCATAAGGTTTAACATCTTTATTGACAACTGCACCAGAACCTATAAGTGCATACTCCCCAATCGTTACGCCACATACTATCGTAGCATTTGCTCCTACTGAGCATCCTTTTTTAAGCAAGGTTTTTTGAAACTCTTCTTTTCTTTGTATAAATGCTCTTGGGTTAATCACATTTGTAAAGACCATAGATGGACCTAAAAAAACGTCATCTTCAACCTCTATACCTTCGTAAATAGAGACATTGTTTTGAACCTTTACACCTGAACCTATATTGACCTTTGGACCTACGACACAGTTTTGTCCAAAGGAGCAGTTCTCTCCAATAATAGTGTGACTTAAAACATGAGAAAAGTGCCAAATCTTAGTACCTTCCCCTATGTTAACATTATCATCAACTATTGCTGTTTCGTGTGCAAAGTAAGACATGTTTACCCAAGTACCTTTTTACAAAATGGATGATAATTTCCTTTCAGTCCAATAGCCTCTAGGTTTCTAATAGTCGATACTATAGAAATAGAACCATACGCTTCATCTAACCCAAATCCATTACCTTTAAGTATCTCTTCATAGCTTCTAGTATGTAAATCAGTAAAGCCTCCACTAAACTCAATTTCATCGCCATCAACAGTAATACTTCTATAAGTTCTCTGACCAGCATCTCTAATCTCTTGAGGGATATAGTCATAATTTACAGAAAGAAACCATCTAACATTGGCATTTTTAAGTTTAAACGACCCAGCATTACAATCAGGTGTTTTTACATGGACAACATTTTCTTCAACATCTCCAAAAATCCATGTCAACATATCATAAAAGTGTACACCTATATTAGAAGCAATGCCTCCTGATTTAGCTTGGTCACCTTTCCAAGAGATAAAATACCACTTCCCTCTACTTGTCAAGTAGGTCAAGTCAATATCATATATTTTATTGGGATTTTCTTCTAACTCTTTTTGTACTTTCTCTTTTAACGCAATAATCGAAGGGTGTAGTCTAAGTTGCAATATATTATAAACCTTCTGTCCTGTCTCTTCTTCTATACATTTAAGT
>JALULG010000172.1 GCA_027040785.1 bacterium | reverse complement strand
GTTAATTCCGATTGCCAATAAAATTATTTCAGGTTTTCTGCTTTCTATTTCAACTGATAAACGTTTTAATACATCAGAACTTGTTTCTCCGGAAATTCCCAAATTAAAAAAACCTGAACAATTTTTTATATCAGACCATAGAAATTTTTTTAAACGATCAGCCCAACCTCCTTCTTTGTCATAATATCCTTCGGTAATACTATCTCCCCAAATAGCGATTTTTTGACTCATATTTTTTTACTAATTTCAAAATCATTATTTTTTAAATCTTTTACCAAAAAACCCTCTTTTTCTATCTCTCTTCTCAATTCGTCTGATAATTCCCAATTTTTTTCTTGACGGGCTTTTTGTCTTTTTTCTCCTAATTCAAGAATATTTTGAGGAATTTTTTCTTTTTTTAAATCAACAAAATTTAAACCAAAAACTTTGTCAAAATCTAAAAGAGTGGCTAATTTATCTTTTTCAGAAAGATTGCTTTTAATAACTTTATTTAAAACAGCCAATGCTTTGGGCATATTCAAGTCATCATTAATCGCTGATAAAAAAATTTTTTGATAATTTTCATTAACCATTCCTTTTTTCTTTCCCAATTTTATAATTTGATCGTATAAAGAATTAAGAGCATTTTTGGCGCTTTTAATGCTATCTTCACTATATTCCATTGGTTTTCTGTAATGGGTTTGTAAAGTTGCGAAACGAAAAACCAAAGGATTTATTCCCTTTTTCAAAAACGCGTTTTCAATTGTCAAAAAATTATCTTCGCTTTTAGCCATTTTTTTACCACCCTTAATATTTAGGAAAGCCCCGTGCATCCAATAATTAAAAAATTTTTTATCTGTAGCCGCTTCTGATTGAGCGATTTCATTGGTATGATGAACGTTTATATGGTCAATTCCTCCACAGTGAATATCTAATTGATTTTTTAAATGACGCATACTGATCGCGCTACATTCAATATGCCAACCCGGGAAACCGATCCCCCAAGGACTTTTCCATTCCATCTGTCTTTTTTCATTTTTTGGAGAAAACTTCCATAAAGCAAAATCAGTCGGATTCTTTTTTTCCGGATTTTTTTCCACTCGCGCTCCCTCTTTCAATTCTTCCAATTTCAAATGACTTAATTTATTATAATCCGAAACCTTTGAAGTATCAAAATAAATTCCGTCAGAAGTTTTGTAAGTATACCCCTTTTTCTCTAAAATTTCAATCAATTCAATTTGCTTTTTGATATTTTTATCAGAAGCGGCCCTTGACCAAATATCAGGTTCAATTATATTTAATAATTTTAAATCTTTTTTAAAAGCTTTGGTATAAAAATCAGCAATTTCCCAGGCCGTTTTTCCTTCTCTTTTGGCGCCTTTTTCCAATTTGTCTTCCCCCATATCTCTATCGCCGGTTAAATGCCCAACATCTGTTATGTTCATAATATGTTTTACTTTATAGCCGTTATAAAGCAGAACTCTTTTTAAAATATCTTCAAAAATATAGGTTCTTAAATTCCCAATATGCGCATAATTATAAACAGTTGGTCCACAGGTATATAAACCAACTTCCCCCCTTTTGATCGGATTAAATATTTCTTTTTTTCTACTTAAAGTATTGTATAATTTCAGCATATATTATTTATCTTAACTCCTGAAAGTATAATATAAGTTTTTTAAAAAAACAAGGGTTGTTTTTGAGGTTATTTTTTATTATCATACTCTAAAAAATAATATTCCACAAATAAAACACCCGAATGGGTGTTTTATTTTAAAATATTTAATTAAAATTAAATATGTTTTTCCAACATTGCTTTTAAATTATCCATTGATTGAACTCCAACAACATCCTCAACGATTTGACCGTCTTTAAAAATTTTTAAAGTTGGAATTGACATAACTCCAAATTTAGCCGCCATTTCCCTTGATTCATCAACATTTAATTTTCCACAAACGGCTTTTTCTCCCATTTCTTCAGCTAATGCTTGGATAATTGGTGCCATCATTTGACACGGAGCGCACCAATCGGCATAAAAATCAACCAAAACCGGTTTTTCTTTTGATTTTTCTATGACTTCTTTTTCAAAAGTGTCATCATTAAAAATTTTTACCATACTTTTAATTTTTCGGTATAAATATTTTTACAAATCACTTATACC
>JALULG010000171.1 GCA_027040785.1 bacterium | reverse complement strand
CAATGGGTGTTAATGTATATCGAACCCATTTAATTTTATTAATTATTTCAGGCATATTGGTAGGCATAATTACAGCTTATGTCGGGCCGATAGCATTTGTTGGTTTGGCTGTACCTCATATTGTCAGGATATATTTTAAAACATATAAACACCAAATATTAATTCCGGCAAGCTTAATAAGTGGTGCTATTTTAATGTTGGTATGTGATATTTTGTCTCAGGTCCCCGGGAGTAGTTTAAGCCTCCCAATAAATAGTATTACAGCTATATTTGGGGCGCCGTTAGTTATATTTTTAATTTTAAAAAAACAAAAAAAGCTGTCGTAAATGACAGCTTTTTTATAAAGATATAAAGAAGATAAAGTTCTATTTATTTCTTAAAGTTTCCAATTGAGTTTTCACTTCTTTGTATTTATCATTCATTTCTAAATCGTGATAGATTTTTTTCAGCATGGTCAAGACATTTTCATCATTAGGATCTACTTTACGAGCTTTTTCTAAAACCGGTAAAACTTGTTTATATAAATCTAAACGTTGTTTATTGTATTTATTATAAAGTTTATCATTCATTAGAACCTCATCCTTATTTAACTCTTTTGTTATTTGTTCTTCAGGAACTAAGATAATATAAGCAATACCTTTATAAGCATCAACATAATTTGGATCAAGTTCTAAAGTTTTTTCATAATATTTTTTTGCTTGATCATATTTTTTTAATTGATAATAAGCTGTTGCTAAATTAAAATTGATTAATTTATTATTAGGTTCTAATTCGACAGCTCTTTGCATAGCCTCAGCAAATTTAGCATTATCACCTTTTTTCAAATAATAATTACCTTCTCCAATGATCAAATCCAGATTATTAGGATCTTCTTTTTTGGCCTTTTCAATAAATTTAATGGCGTCGTCATCTTTTCCCAATTGACCATATACATATAATAAATTAGCGACTATATCGGGGCGAACACTTTTGGTTTTTTCTTTTTTCAAATCTTCATAAGCACCGGCTTTTACTAATAATACTGCTTGTTTTTCGTCACTTACCGCAATACGATTTCCTGTGGCTTTTTCCTTAACAGTAATAATTTCTTTTTGTCCTGTATATCCACTATCATATAGTTCTTGCAATAATTTTTCGGCTTTATCAAAGTTTTTTGTTAGTAAAGCGGCTACGGCAGAAAAATATTTAAATTGATCATCGCCGGTTAATTGATAAGCTATTTCAGCAGACTTTTCAAGTTCTTTATAATCTTTCTTTTTTAAATCACTGTCCACAATTGCCACTACTTCCTTTTCAATTTGTATTTTTAACTTTTTGGCATCATTAGAATAACGTTCTTTACCTGTTTTTTTCTCAAATTCATTTAATTTTTTAATGGTATTAAGTGATTTTTGATAATTATTAATATCCTTTGATCCCAATTTTGCTAAGATTTCGGCTTTGACATACATAATGCGAGCTTTGGTTTTATCATCGGCTTGATCTTTTAATTGACAAGCTTTTTGAATCATTTCTTTTGCAGTTTTGAGATCTCCTTTTTTGTAAGCTTTCTCAGCAGATTTAACTTCAGTCTTTTGTGCAAAAGCTGTAAAACTTACAATCGTTAATAAAATTAATGCTATTTTTTTCATTGTTTTTGATTTAATTTTTAAAGTTTATTCTTTTTCGTTTGTTTCATTTTTATTTTCTACATCAGATTTGTTTAAATCTATGTTAGTTTCTTGATTATTTGGGCTATCTTCTTCGGGAACAACAATTTCGTCTTCATTATGCATTACTTTTGCAACGGCAGCAATGGCATCATTATTTTTTATATTAATTAATTTAACACCTTGTGTTGCACGTCCCATGACTCTCAAATCAGCTACCGGAATACGAATAGTTAAACCTTTTTTGGTGATAATCATTAAATCATCCTTATCAGTTACATCTTTTAGGGCAACTAACGTGCCTGTTTTGTCGGTAATATTAATAGTTTTTACACCTTTTCCGCCACGGTTGGTTATACGATAGTCTTCAAGTTTTGAACGTTTTCCGTAGCCTTTCTCGGAGACTACTAAAATATCTTTTGACATATCACTTACAGAAACCGTGCCAACCACTTCGTCTTCTTTATCTGCTAGGGTTATACCTCTTACTC
>JALULG010000170.1 GCA_027040785.1 bacterium | reverse complement strand
ACAGCATACTTTCCTCCTCTAACAGAAAAATCATTTTTCATAACTGTAGTAATAGTTTGATGATAAAAATCACTTCTTCCTGATAGCTTACGTATTATTGCTCTTACAAAAAGCTCATAGTTAACCATAGAAGCTAGGGGATTACCAGGAAGATTGACTACAACTGTTTTGTCTATAGTTCCTATGATGGTAGGACGACCGGGTTTGATATCTATCTTGTCAACAAGGATTTGCATACCAAGGTTGGTGAAAGCCTCTTTAGTAAAATCTTTATCTCCCACAGAAACACCACCTGAAGTGATGATAATATCTGCATCTAGGGTTGATTTTATAGATGCTTCTAGTGCTTCAAGCGTATCTGCAGAGGTACGTATAAATCGGACATCACAGCCTAAGTTTTTACTGCGTGTGAGAAACATAGGCGAGTTAGAGTTGTAAAGTTGATGTGCTTCTATTTTTTCAAAATGAGGACGGAGTTCATCTCCTGTACCAAAGATGGCTACCTTGATTTGTCTGGTAACAGTAATATGTGTCATTCCCTGACTAGCCAAAGAGGCTATAGTATACGCATTTATCATATCGCCTTTGGCTAAGAAAACAGTATCTTTTTTAATGTCCTCACCAGCCATACGTATAAAACCATTGTATTGTATATCAGAAGGCAGTGTGATGATGTCATTTTCTCTATGTACATTTTCAATGGGAACAATGGCTTCGCATCCATCAGGAATAGGTGCGCCAGTCATAATTTTAATCGCGTTTGTCTCTGCCAATACCATACTAGGGTTATCTCCTGCATAAATCACTTCTGTACACGTTACATTCTTACCTGCATCAGCTATTTTGACAGCGTATCCATCCATAGCAGAGTTATTGAATCGTGGTAAATCAAAAGTAGCGATATAATCTTGGGAAACAATACGTCCTACTGCCTGTTCAATGGGGATAATTTCACTATCAAGTGATGGAATGTTTTGAGCGATGATTTCGAGTGCTTCAAGGATGGAGCTAGCCATGTTTGACCTTTGTAGTAAGTTAAGATGATTATATCAAATTAGGGTATAATCCACTTTTAAACAAATCAATTTTAGGATGATAATATGGAAGTAGCACAAATGCTAGCAGCACACAGTATATTGGTAAAAGCTTTTTTAGGCTTTTTAGTGGGAGGATTGTTTATTCCTTTTATGACATCAAAAAACCCATTAGGTTTTAGAAAAGCAAGTTTTATCTATACAATGATTTTTCAAGCCATCGCAACGATGATAGCTTTTGCAGGTCTTGTAGCTGTGTTTACAGGAGATTTAGGCTGGACAACAACAACGATAATCATGGTTGCAGTTTGGGCGATTATGATGTATATAGAGATAAAAAAATATAAAGCTATTAAGTTAGCCTATATACAAAATCCAGAGACACATAAAGTACTCAAGTCGGCATTTATAAAAATCTCTATCGTACAAATTTTATTGGTTACTATCATGGTGGTACTCATGATTTTAAAGGCTAAGGGTGTTGTATCTATATAATACGCAAGCAGGTGAGTCATCACTTAGTTTAGAGGGAGATGACCATCGGTATATTTTTAAGGTACGTAGACATAAGTTAGATGATACCCTGTATCTACGTAATTTAGAAGATGGACTACTGCATCAGTACCGGATTACGTTTATCGATAAACGCTCGGTGATGTTAGCACTTCAAGAGAGTAGTACTTTAGAGGTGAAATCAAAACATCAACTACACATAGGTTGGTGTGTGATAGACCCCAAAAGCATAGAAAAAGTACTTCCCTCACTCAATGAAATGGGAGTAGAAAAAATTACTTTTATCTACTGTAAACGTTCTCAAAAAAGCTTTAAAATTGATTTTAAACGTTTAGAAAAAATCTTACTCAACTCTTCTCAGCAGTCTGGACGAAGCCAGATGATGCAACTGGAGATGGCAGAAGATTTACCGCAATTCTTAGCAAAGTACCCTCGAAGTAAAATGCTTAATTTTTCAGAAAATAATTTTATTGGCAGTATGGCTGTAGATACTATAGTTATAGGCTGTGAAGGTGGATTCCATGAAGATGAGGTAGCACTTTTCGAGCCTCATAATATCGTTGGATTTGATACTCCCTTGGTACTAAAATCTGAGAGTGCTGCCTCTGCAGTAGCCTCTAAGATATTACTCTAATTTTTTTTTAA
>JALULG010000169.1 GCA_027040785.1 bacterium | reverse complement strand
GCCAAGGTCCACTCAATCCAAAAGTAGATGATTACGAAATTTTTATGGCAGTTTCTGAAAATTCCGGCAAAGACAATTCCGGACAGGAAATTTATGAAATAGACGAAAATGGAGAGAGAAAATTGGACGAGCACGGCCACTTAATCCAAAAGCACGACCTTGACGAAATCGCCTATGCTTTTGAAAAGTGGGCAAAAAAGCAGGGATTGAGTTTTTGGAAGGATTAATTTTTAAGATATCAATATGGATGATTTACTAAAAATATTATTGGAAATACCAGAAGAGACTCAAACCATTGAATTCAAAAGACTTAATGGTAAAAATGTCGTATCCAAGATATTGGAAACGATAGTTGCTTTTGCAAATACAGATGGAGGTCATTTAGTTATCGGAATTGATGACCCAGAAAAAACAAAACTAAAAAATGAAAAAAGGATTTTTGGAATAGAAGAAAACAGAGAATTGTTTGACGAAATTATACATTCTATAAAAAATATCATACCACCATTTAATATTCCAGATCCTCATTATTTAACTTATGATAATAAAACGGTGGTTCTTTGGAAAATCTCAAAATCAACAAGAGAGTTTTTATCTATAAATGAAAAAGTCTTCATTCGCCTTCATAAAAGTAATAAAAGGTTAACACCTTAAGAAATTATTAAATTTAGTTATGCCAAAGGTTTTGAGCGTGCAGACAAAGAATTGGTTGATGTGGATTTTGAACTTTTAGACACAGAATATTATCAATCATGGAAAGAAAAAAGAGAAATAAATAATAACGATATTAAAAGTGTATTATATCAAGTTGGACTAGCGAGAAAAAATAAAGACGGAGAGTTAATGCCAACTCGCGCAGCTGTTTTGCTTTTTGCAAAGTATCCTACAAATTTAATGGAAACAAAGTGCACGATTAGGGTGTATAAATATAAGGGTACAATAAAACAATTTAAAGAAACACCAAACTTAATTTCCTCACCGAAAACTATTGATGGACCAATTATTGAGTTAATCAAAAAAGCTCATGATTATATTTTATCTCAATTAGAATCAGGAATTGAGATGCACTCGGGTTTTATCACTAAATACAAGATTCCAGCTAGAGCAATAAAAGAAGCTATTACCAATGCAGTTATTCATCGTGATTATTATATAAAAAGAGATATTGAAATCAGTATTTTTGAAGACAGGATAGAAGTATTAAGTCCGGGTCTTTTCCCTTTTAATATCACCAAAGCGAATATTGGAAAAGTAAGAGCCGATGGTTATAGAAATGATTTATTAGTAAAACATTTAAGGGAATTTCCGAGCCCTCCAAATTTAGATAGGAATGAAGGAGTGCAAGCGATGAGAAATGAAATGCATGAAAAAAATCTATTTCCTCCGCTATTTATTACTTACCCGGTGTTGGAGGATTCCGTAGAAGTTGTTTTATTGAATGAAGAGCGACCTACAGAGTGGGAAAAGGTAAGTCAATATTTAGAAAAAAACAAATTTATTGACAATAAAAAAGCACGAGAAATCACAAATATTAAACAAAGAGATAGAATGTCTAAATTGTTCAAAAAGTGGGTAGAACAGGGGTTATTAGAAAAAATTGATAATCCAGCACCAAGATATGTTAAATACAAACTCCCCACAAAGGATATTTAACTTGAAAAATGTGTAGCAAGTTAGAAAAAAAGCTTTATTTTAAAGGGAAAAATAAGAATCTAACTTGCAAAATCTTTAAATTTTACAAAAACCATGGCGCAAATAAGCATAATCAAAAAATCGGATATTGCAGAAGCTCGCAGATTTGATGCAGAGTATTTTAAACCTGAGTATTTGGAGATGGATGAAAAAATAAAGGGATATTCTTTTAAAGAATTTAGGGAATATATAGAAATATTAACAGATTATACCGCAAACGGAAGCTTCGCTTCTTTAAAAGAAAATGTGAAACTGTATGATACTAAAAAATATGCGAAATGGATAAGGATAAACGAGTTAGATAAAATGGATTTTTCAAGTTGTAGGTATGTAGATAAGAAAGGATACGATTTTTTGAAAAAAACGAAATTAACTGGCGGAGAATTATTAATATCTAAGACTGGAGAATATTTAGGGAAAGCATTTATTGTTCCAAATTTAAACTCAAAAATGACTTTGGCTGATAATATTTTTTTATTAAGGTTGAAGGACGGTGTTTCAA
>JALULG010000168.1 GCA_027040785.1 bacterium | reverse complement strand
TCCTAATAATTACCAAGATGATAAAAATAGTCATTAAAAATTTATTTTTTTATTGGCGAAAGGTTCTTTTACTGGCCGGGCTGGTTTCTTTTTTGCTTTTTTTGGGGTTTTCCTCTTTTTTGTTTGTCAGCAAAATCAAAAAATCAGCCGACGCGCCGCTTCAGTCTTTGCAAACAGAAATTATCTTGGAGCAGGACCAAGCAGACAAAGAAGCAAGCGCCGTAAAGACAAGCGGTGTTATTGAACCGTTTAATTTGGCCTCTTTTCCGCGGCAAGAAACAGTCCAGAAACTTTTAGCCATTAAAGGAGTAAGCCAAGTTTCCAGCGCTTTATTGCTTTGGCAGTTTGATATTAAGAACAATCGCACAATCGTGGGGTTGGATGTTAACGATCCCAAGGTAGGGTTGCGTAAAATAGAGGACCTTCTTATGCCCGGGGGCAGGTTTTTTAGCAATAACGATGCCCCGGAGGTTATACTGGAGCGCCATTTCGCCAAGCTGTTTGGCTATCGGCTAAAAGGGAACTACCCAATCAATGGCCAAAGCTATAAAATTGTAGGCATTGTTGACTTCAAAGAGGAAAGCAACCTTTCCAATGCCCAAGTTTTCATGCCCTATAATTCCGCCTTGCATCTGGCAGGAAAAGGCGAGCCAGTAGCCAACCAAATCTATATTTCTCTTGCTAACGCTTCTTCTTTGCCTAGAGCGCAAGAAGAGATTAAAAAGGCTTTTCCTCAGTTTTCTGTTATTACTAAAGACCGCTTGTTAAAAAACCTTTCTTCTTTTCACCGTTTGGTTTACCGGTTTGGGGATTATCTGGCAACAGGGGTTGCTTTTTTGGCCCTTATTTTAGTTGTTTGGATTTTAAAGATAGGGCGGATGGAGCTGGGAGAGCAGGCCAAGATTTTACGGAGTATGGGCTGGCCCCAAAGCCGGTTGCGCCAATGGGCGGCCGTGGAGATAGGGGCAATTATTGTCCTTTCCTTGCTTTTCTGCCTTGTTCTTTTGGCGATTTTCTATTGGGGGGTATTGCCTCGCATAAAGGGAGAAGTTTTAATGGACCAAAATTTTAAATTGTAAATTTTACCTATGGTGTTTAGCTATTTTATTTCTTTTTGCAAAAGCAATAAAACCAAGGTGGCGATTTTGGTTTTAAGTATAGCTCTTTATTTGGCGTTGGCGATTGTTTTGGCTACCCTGAATAAAACTTTGCCTGAGGTGGCCGCTCTTCCTTTTCAGAAGATAGGAGTGGGCATGGTGGTGCAGAAGACTGGACAAATCCCCTCCCATATGGTCGGAGCTATCTTCCCCCATTCCAACGGCCCTATTTATGATGATGAAGTGTCTCGGCTTAGTAAGTTGCCTTTTGTAAAGAACAGCGACAGCGGCCTTTATTTTTGGTATTTTGACCAAGAGTATTTTAAGTCCGCCTTAGGGGTAAGGGCAGGGCGTTCCACTTTTTCCCGCATCTTGCGGCAAAATATAGAAAACGGCGAATTTAACCTAAGCGGCAAGAGCGCCTTGATTACCGCTAACTTTGCCCAAAAGAATCGCCTTGATTTAGGGGATAAAATAAATTTTGGCAGCCGTTCTTTTGTGGTGGCGGGGATTTTAAAGCCCAATTTAACCGGCAATATTATTCCGGCCGACATTTATCTGGACCTTAAAGAAGCCCAAGCCATAGCGGCCCCCTCAGAGGAAATGGAACGGATCTATAAGTTCAAAAATAAAAACTTTGTTAATGTCGTTGCCTTGGATGTGGACCCCAAATGGGCAGGAGACAAGGAAGGGGCTGTTAAAAAGATAGATAAAAAATATCTTGTTTTTAGCGAGAAGACTTTTAGCAAAGAGGTGGTGGAGCAAATTAAAATCGTTTCTGCTTTGGGAAAAGTAATGTTTGCTGTTTTAGGGGTGATTTTGCTGATAGCCTTTGGTTTGCTTGTCTTTTTTAATTTTAAGGCGCGGGAAAAAGAGGTGGCGGTTTTGCGGATGGTGGGCTGGAGCCTTCAGGATCTGAGGAAGCAGTTTTTGTCTGAAGGGATTATCTTGACTGCTTTTGCTTTAGCTTGGGGGAATTTATTGGCGGGCTTTTTTCTTTTTGTCCTGAGCCGCCAAAAAGTGACCATGGAATTGCCCTGGGAGATCTCGGCTAAACCGCATTTTCTTCCCCAAGAAAACGCCATTGCCCGAACTATTACCGCCA
>JALULG010000167.1 GCA_027040785.1 bacterium | reverse complement strand
AAATAACAGAAAATAATTTTTTAAAAGTTCATAAAATTTTAAGTAAAAGTTTTTTATCTAAATCAAGACAAGGAGTTTATCGTAAAGAAAAAGTGGGTGTTTTTGATTCGGGGGGATTAGTTTATTTGGCGGTGGAACCGGAAAAAATAAAAAAAGAAATGAAAAGTTTTTTTCAAACATTTGATAAAGTTTTAACACAAAAAATGGAAATAGAAGAAATATTTTTTTGGGCATCAATTATGCATTTGCGTTTGGCTCATATTCATCCTTTTTCGGACGGTAACGGGAGGATAGCGCGACTTGTTGAAAAATGGTTTTTATCTTTAAAATTGGATAATAAAGTTTGGGCTATTCAGTCGGAAAAATATTATCACGAAAATTTAAAATATTATTATAAAAACATAAACTTAGGAGCGAATTATTATGAACTTGATTATGATAAATGCATTTCGTTTTTGTTAATGTTGCCAAAAGCGTTGTAAGTTTATGATAATTTAAAAAATGTAAAATTAAATGTAAAATATTTTAATAAGTTTTAATTTTAATCAAATTTTATGCATCCGGAACAACAATATTTAGACTTGTTAAAAGACATTTTGGAAAACGGTTCAAAGAAAAAAATTTTTTTTACCCCCGAAGTTTTGGAGGAATATAAGAAAAGAGGAGAGGAACCACCTTATTTAAAATCTGTTTTTGGCAGACAAATTCGTTTTGATTTAAGTCAAGGTTTTCCGCTTTTAACCACCAAAAAAACTTTTTTAAGGGGAATAATAATTGAACTTTTATGGTTTTTGCGAGGCGATTCCAATATAAAATATTTGGTTGATAATAATATTCATATTTGGGACGAATGGGCATGGAAAATGTATCATAAAGATGCTTTGAAAAACAATCCTGAAAAAGATATGAGTCAGGAAGAATTTATTGCCAAAATCAAAGAATTGCCGGCAGATGATGAATTTGTTAAAAAATGGGGAGATTTAAAAGGTGTTTACGGTCGTCAATGGCGTCGTTGGCCGGCCAGTGATGGGCGAGAGATTGATCAATTAGCTTGGGTGATTGAAGGATTGAAAACCAAACCTTATCGCAAAAGTTATATGGTTTCAGCTTGGAATCCGGATTTTATTTATACAATGGCCTCCCCGGGAAATGCTACGGAAGCTCCTCCGGCTTGTCATACTATTTTTCAATTTGCCGTTGTTAATGATAAATTAAACTTGGGACTTTATCAAAGAAGTGCTGATATTTTTTTAGGAGTTCCTTTTAATATCGCTTCTTACGCGCTTTTGCTTTTGATGGTTTCTCAAGTGGTTGATATTCCTGCCGGTGATTTTGTGCATACTTTTGGTGATGTTCATGCTTATTCTGATCATTTTGAACAAATTAAGGAACAAATAAAAAGAAAGCCATACCCTTTTCCTGAAATGAAAATCAATCCTGATATTAAAAATATAGATGATTTTAAATATGAAGATTTTAACTTAGAAAACTATCAATATCACCCTCCTCTCAGAGCGCCAATCGCGAATGTAGGGGGTTTTTAATCAGATTATTGTAAAATCTTGTTTTTGATATTTTTTAAATTTTAAAACAATATGATATCAATTATTTGCGCTATTGGAAAAAATTTAGCTATTGGTTATCAAAATAAACTTCTTTGGAATATTCCGGAAGATATGGCTTATTTTAAAGAAAAAACATTGGGACATACAGTGATAATGGGGGACAGAACTTTTGAATCAATCGGTAAACCTTTACCAAACAGAAAAAATATTATTATTACTCGGAACAAAAACTATAAAGTTGATGGTTGTGAAGTCAGTAATTCTTTGGAAAAAACATTGACTTGGGCGCAAAAACAAAAGGAAGAAATTTTCGTAATTGGAGGCGGGCAAATTTATAAACAATCTTTACCTTTTGCCCAAAAATTATATTTAACTTTGGTTGATGATGCGCCCAAAGCAGATACTTTTTTCCCGGAATTTAAAAATGATTTTTCAGAAATAAAAAGAAGTGAAAAAAAAGAACATCAAGGAGTTGAGTTTTATTTTACAATTTATGAAAAAAATAAATAAAATTTATATCGCCGGACAATTAACAAATGCAAGCGAGGGACAAAAGAAGATTTATGAAAAAATAAGCACTGTTTGTCATGAACTTTCTTCCAATGTTCGTATTCCTCACTTGTTGACCGATCCCGTAAAGCATTCTGAAATTCCTCCTAGTGATATTTGGTATATAGATCATCGTGAAGTGGCTTCAGCCGATTTAATGATCGCTTATGTCGGGCAACCGTCTTTGGGGGTTGGCAGTGAATTGGAAATTGCCCGCATAACCGTTTCAGATATTATCTTGTGGTGGTTTAAAGGAGAAGTCGTCAGTCGGATGCCTTTGGGAAATCCGGCTGTAAAATATATTATAGAAGCGGAAAATGAAGATGATTTGTTAAAACAATTAAAAAATATTTTAAATGAGTATAAAAAATAAAAAGGTTATTGCCGTTGTTGGTATGGCCGGCGCCGGCAAGTCAACGGCTGTGAAATATTTGCAAAAAAAATACGCTTGTCCGAGCGTTTATTTTGGTGAAGCGACTTTTGACAGGATGAAAAAAGAGGGTTTAAGTTTGAATTATAAAAATGAAAGATTGGTAAGGGAAAAAATTCGTTCCGAACTCGGTATGGGAGCTTATGCAAAATTGGCTATTCCCAAAATAAACAAATTATTAAAAGATAACAAAATTGTTTTAGCGGAGAGTTTGTATAGTTGGGAGGAATATTTGATTTTGAAGAAAAAATATAAAAAAAATTTTAAAGTTATTGCCGTGTTGGCTGATGCTGAGATTAGATTTTTAAGATTGAAAAAAAGAAAAGAAGAAAGACCGATTAAATCTCACCAAGAATTTGAAGAAAGAGATTGGAGCGAGATTGAAAAATTGCACAAAGGCGGTCCGATTGCGATTGCCGATTTTAATGTTTTGAACAATGGTTCAAAACTTTCCTTACAAAAAAGATTAAGAGAAATTTTTAAAGAAATATAAAATGAAAGAAAAAGGAAAATTTATTGTTTTGTACGGAGTGAATAATTTGGGAAAAACAACTCAGGCAAAATTGTTGGTCAAGAAGTTTCAAGAAAACGGTTTAAAAGCGGAAAATATCAAATACCCGATTTATAATTTGGAGCCGGCCGGAAAATTAATTAACGATTATTTAAGAAAGAGCAATAAAGAAAATTTTTCTCCGCGAGAATTTCAATTACTTCATTATATAGACAGAGTATCTTTTGAACCGATTTTAAAAGAAAAATTAAATAAAGGGATTAATGTAATTGCCGAGGATTATTTTGGAACCGCTATTGCGTGGGGAATTGAGACCGGCGTTCGGGAAAAGTTTTTGGAATATTTGTATTCTTTTTTGTATAAAGAAGATCTGAGTTTTTTGTTTGACGGGGAAAGATTTGTTAAAGCCATTGAAAAAAAACATAAGCACGAAACAAATGCGGAATTGGTTGAAAAGGTGCGGCAAAGACATTTGAAATTGGCTGAAAAATATCAATGGGAAATTATCAAAGCGAATTTAAGTATTGAAAAAATACATAATATAATTTGGCGAAAAATAAAAACAAAATTTAACTTTTAAGGAGGTAGCGATGCTTAAATTATTTTTGTTTCTTTTGATTGTTTTTTTACTGAGAAATTTTTTGAAAAATTTTCTCAAATCAGCTGTTCTTTTTAACAGGGCTCTTTATAGCAAAGCCAATACTAAAAAAGTTTTGGGATTGCCTCGTCCTTATGTTAGGGCGGATATAGACCCTTTCTTAAAGAAAAGGAGATTATGTGTGCATGGAAAATTTAAATAAAAAAATTTCTTTTGGCTTCGGGCATAAAATAAATTCAAAACAATTATTGTCAATGCAAAGGATTACAACTTCTTTGGCGGTAAAAAGAAAGAAAAAAGACAAAAAAGAAAAATGATAAAAACGAAATTTTCAAAACCATTGCGTCAGTTAACTGACGCTTTTTTAATTTAATAAAATAAAAAAATCGGGATTTATTATCCCGACAGGGTTTATCTGTGATATTAAGATGATTAAGAGATTGCTTTTATGATTTGTTTACATAGAAATTTAATTTAGGTATAATATGATTAGTTGGATTAATGACAAAAAGTAGGTAAAAATTAAGAAATTCGTATAAAATATTATTTTGTATATATTATACGGAATATATTCCGCATAAAACGAGTTCGGCAAAATTGCTCGCTTTGCTCGCAATTTTCCTGAATACGCCCAGATAACCCGAGCGCATTATGTGAAATTATTTTTGGGCACCTATCGATATATTTATTAATTATTCTCATTTTAATTAAAGCATGAAAGAAATATTTGAAAAAATTTGGGAGTTAGCGCTTCCTTATCAAGATAAACGAGATGATAAAGGTCATGCAAAAATTACAACTGATTTTGCACTGAAATTACTTGAAACAGAAAAAGGAAACGATGAAGTAGTTGTACCCGCAATTATTTTGCATGATATCGGATGGAGTCAATTAGACAAAGAACAAAGAATGATTATTTTTGATCATGATGCTACAAGAAATCAAAAATTAAATGTTAGATACAAACATCAAGATGCAGGTGTGGAACTTGCCAAAAAAATACTAAATCAGCTTAATTATTCTGATGATTTAATTAATGAAATCACTGAAATTATTTCTCAGCATGATACGAGAGATGGTTTTATGTCTCAAAATGAAGGCTTGGTAAGAGATGCTGATAAATTATGGCGGTTTTCAAAGACGGGATTTACTGCTGATTTAGTCAGAAATAAATTTAGTTTTAAACAATTGCATGACAAACTAATTAATAAGATAGAATCCCCAAATTTTTTCTATTCTGAAAAGGCAAAGCAAATTGCTTATGATGAACTTGAAATGAGAAAACAAGATTGTGAAGGTGCCCAAAAATAACTCAAGGAGGCGCTGCGCTTTGCTTCTGCTATGCTAAGCAACCCTCGTATAACAAGGGATATACGGTTCAGCCCTCGGCTAGGGCTTCACCCAAATTTTACTCCTTCGTCGCAAAACTTCGTATATCCCTAACGTTATACGAAATTTTGAATTCAAACAACAAAGTTTATTAATCTTTTAACACCAACATCATTATGGAACTAAAAGAATTATTAGAATTCATTGACTTGGAAAACAAGAGACTCATTGAAAAATTTGGCAAGAATTCTTCCACACAACAAGAAAGAATTTTGGCAAGAACTGTCAAATTGACCGAAGAGCTCGGCGAATTATGTAATGAAGTTTTGGCATTCAATGGTGATCAAAGACAAGAGAAATTAGATAAGTACGATAAAAATAATCTACCTAATGAATTCGCCGATGTCATAATCACCACATTACTTCTTGCCAAATCAATGAATGTTGATGTTAAAGAAGCACTAACAAATAAGATAGAAAAGATTAATAAGAGATATGAGTAAGTTTGAGTTCAAAACTCAAGGGGACGCTGCACTCTCGCTATCGCTCGGGTCGCATAACACTGAATATGTGGCTACGCCTATAAAAATAATTTATTTTCTTTAGTTTAATTATATGGGAATCAAAGTAGAATTTAATCCGGATTTAGCTCTCAGAAATATTTCCGAGCATAAAAATGGCAATAGAGAAATCGAGGAATGTATTCCTGATCCGCTTGAGGAAGGCAAAATATATTCTTTTTTAAAAACAGGCCAGAGAAATTATTGGCTTCATGGTGAAATACCGCTACTTGAAACACAGGGCAACGAAGTGCTTTCACGACCCAAAGCAAGTATTATAATTTTAGAAGCAACACATTTTGTGAAAAACAATATTTCTTATACCAAGGGAAAATATAGAGTGGTTGAAGTTTTTAAAGACGATGAAATATATTTTGAAAGTTATGAGCGCATTGGAGTCAGAAAATAAATTATTTTTATAGACTCCGTTCAAATTTTGCCACCTAATGACTTAATAAGGATGTGGCAAAACTTCACATATTCAGAAACGTTCAGCAAAATTGCTCGCACCCCTTTTTGATAAGATTTATATAGATTAATCAAATATCATTTCTTATGGATGAATTTAACCATGTTGCAAAAAATCTTCAGGAAGAAAAGAAAATAGTTTTTACTGCTTTGTCCTGCAAGAATTTCCATCAAAGAATGTTAATTTGTAAACATGCCTTTGAACAAGGAGTTATTCCCATAAACCCATTTAATCTTTTTGGTTATTATCTTTATGAGTTAGTTGATAGAGATTTAGTAAGAAACGCAAATAACAACATCTTAAAAAGATGTGATGAATTGTGGGTTTATGGAGAAATTAGTGATGGAGTTCTTGCTGAAATTCAGATGTTTGAAAAGTTGGACAAACCTATCAGATTTTTTGACATTTCTAACCTACCAAAAGAAATTAAAGAAATTTCTAAAGACGAATTGATATTTGAAGAGGGGTTAGAAAAATACAAAGATTCTATTTAACGGGTTGGCTCGCAACTTCTTCGCTCACTCCGTTCGCTCGACCACATTGCATTCTCGTTTCGCTTCGCTCTACTCGGGACGCATAACAGGCATTAACAGGAAACCTCGTTGCACTTCGGTTTCTCATATTTTGCTCCACTCCGTTCCATAAAACATCGCATATACTGAAACATTGTACGAAATTTCGCTTCGCTCATTTTGCATAATGGGCGATATTTTCTTTTAAATTAAATAGAAAATCAATCAAAGACCTAAAAAAACCGTTAAATTTGACAAGCTATTCGGTTTTTATTATAATTATTTCAGAAATTAGTTAAAAATAACTAAAAAAAGAAATGAAATATATTGATTTTTATCAACACTTTAGAGATTATCCTCTTATACAATTATCAGATGTAAAAAATATTGAGAGCAATTTTGACCACAGGAGACTTTACGAATGGCAAAAAAAGGGCTATTTAAAAAAAGTAATTAATAATTTCTATATTTTTAGCGATAAAGAATTGTCCGATTTTGAAATAAGCTTTATTTCCAATCAATTATATCAACCCTCTTACCTAAGCCTTGAATATGCTCTGGGATTTTATAATTTAATCCCCGAAACGGTTTTTTTATACACTTGCGTAACGACCAAAAAAACCAAACAAATAAAAACAATAATCGGAAATTTTGATTATAAAAGTATAAAAGAAAATTTGTTTTTTGGATACAAGCTAATACAAAAAAATAATATATCTTTTAAAATTGCCGAACCGGAAAAAGCTTTACTGGATTTTTTGTATCTAAGAAGTGATTTGGAAAGTGAAGGAGCTATTTATGAATTAAGAATTAACAAAGAAGTATTTCAAGAAATAATTGATCGGAAAAAATTAGATGA
>JALULG010000166.1 GCA_027040785.1 bacterium | reverse complement strand
TTAAAATTTCACCATACTTTTCCAATATATTTTTCATTTTCTCAAATACTTCATCTTGTTTGCTTAAATCAAGCAAATTAAAATCCAAATCGGTAGAAAATCTCGGTAAACCGTAAAATAAATAACAAGCCGTGCCGCCTTTAAAACCCAAAATTGGCGCTAACAAACGATTGCTGTAAATTTCCTTTAAAATATTTTTAAAAATAATTTCGTGTTTATTTCTGTCCAGCATATTTTTGTATTAAATTGTTTAATTTTTTACTTTGATAAATTTTCACCATTTCTTGACATTTATTCCAATCAATATTTTCTAAATTATCAAAATAATAATCACTGTTTAAATAAAGCATATCTAAAAATGCTCTTTCTTTATCGGCAATGGCATAATTGTTTTTATAAATAATTCCGGTCTGATTAAGTAAAATTGAATCTTTTATTTTTCGATATGTGTATTTAATGTTATCTATATTATAATGGCGACTCAAATTGCTAACCGAAGAAATATTACTGCTATACTGAAAAATTATGTTTTCTTTTGCCAAGATCGTTTCTAAGCTGATATAAGAAGGATTTTTTAACTTTCCGGCCAATTCAAACTTATTGTAATTATTATCCAAAACAAAAATGCCTTGATGAATTCTAATAAGCTTTTTCTTTTTGATTAAATAATATATCTTTGATTTTAAAGTATCTCTGTTTCTTATTTGCCACAAAAAAGCCAAATCCGTCATATTAAAAACGGTTTGCTTGCTTTTTAATAATGTTTCTATGGAATTCGCCATTTGTATACTGAAAGTAATTATTTTTAATTACTTTCAGTATACACTATTTAAATATTTTGTCAAATAAAATAATCGGTCATCAATTTACCAAAATAATATTTTATATAAATTACGGCGCATTTTCAAAGATTTATCAATAATGCTTTCAACGCCATCTTAAACAAATTAATACACACCTCTTGACTTCTTCTTTTTCTGTTACTACAATACAATATCCGAAAGAAAGATTTTTAATTGTGAAATTTCTTTCGGAAATGTTCGTTGAAAAAACAACCTCATGGGGAGGTTGTTATATAGAAACCCGCTTTGGCAGGGAAAAATATTTTTTTAAGGAGGAATAAAGAATGAAAAAAGAATATGTTCAAAAAAACAGAAAATTTTTCAGCAGAAAAGTTTGCAGAATGGCTCTGCAAAGGAATCAATGACCTACGCAACGGAAAAGTGGAGGCTTTTCATCCACTACATTATCTTATCGGGAAAAATGACGACATAATTTCCGATCTGAGCGATATCTACGACACTTTATCAGGTGAAGCTCAAAAGCGTTTTCAGAATGGGATTGTGTTAAATTTACAGCGCTATCCTGAAATAAAAGGATACGTCGCTAGAAATTTGTTATATTTAGCAGAAAGAATTGGTTGTTTGAATATTTTGCCTGTAATAAATAGTTGGGTGAAGCAAGGCAAACTATTCTACCTGCCAGAATGGGACCCATACAATTCCAAAAGAAATAACTATAAAAGGGCTTCCGAAGAACGGCAAGAGTTTTTTGCTCTTGTTCTAAACATTGTTGCCGAACTGACTCCGGCACATGGTGCAGTGCATACATTACGAAAGTTAATTGGCGTTAAAGAGTTGTTTTATTACAGCTATGCACCAATGGTTTTTATAGCGCTTTGTCGTGCTGAACCGGAAAAAATAATTTCGCACCTGGATTTATTGCGAGATCATTTCCGCACTCTATATTTGAATGAAGGATACACCGGCACATATACTACGGCAAGGCGCATCGTTCATTATGTCGCCCCGGAAATTATCGCCAGAAATTTATGGCAATTTAAAGAGGAAGATCAATGGTTGCTTAAAGCACTATTCTCTGGCAACCAAGCGCCATTAACCATTGTGCGAAAAAATAAGGAGGAAAAATGAGAAATCCAATCGGTTTTTCGACGGGAGTATTATATGAAACAGTTGATCCTGTTTCGGCGAAGATTGTTGAAATTTGTAAAGATTTGGGATGTGAGGCAATTGAGGTAAATTGCCATCATCATCCCGAGCATACCGAGAAAATAGAAAATGGTGATTTTTTGAAAGCGCTGAAAAGTGCCGGGTTTAAACATTTTTCGGTACATATGCCTTGCAATGTTTACCTTGACAGTTATGGCGAAGGATATTTGGCAATTCATAGAATTATGGCGAGTTGCTTAATATTTTCTCCGGTTGACTATTTTCTAATCCATCCGGACTTGGTGGGCGACTGGAGAATTGTCAATGGATTAGCATGTCTTTCCTTGGTCATAGAAAATATGGACCACCGAAAAAACAGTTTTCGCTATCCGAAAGAGTTGAGAACATTTTTTGATGCGCATCCGGAATTCGGTTTTGTTTTGGATGTCAATCATTGGGCGGTCAATGATCTACCCGTAAACGGAATCGGTGAAATTATCACCGAGTTTTCCAACCGTTTGGTCGGGGTGCACTTGTCCGGAGTAAGCGATAATGATTATCACGCTCCGATACACAAAACCGACCAGTATTGGTTGGTTGAACAACTGCATAATCTCCCGCCGAATATCCCGATTATTTTGGAGGGAGTTTGCACAGATATTGATGAAATGAAGGTTGAACTGCAATATGTTCGGCGATCGTTGTCGGACTATTAAATATCTATAACAGAGGAGAAAAGAACGATGAGAAAGAATGATGCTAAAAAGATGCTTAACGGAGACGAGCTTCGCAGGATATTTACTGACAGTTCCTTGGCTGAAATTATTTACGCCGGGATAGATGAGTCGGATATCAAAAACCGCTATGAAGCAGCATACAAAGCGTTACTTCGGGCGGAAAAATTCGGCATTAAGATAGAACCGATGCCGAAAAGTCCTAAAGAGTTATCTGATCCGACGGAAGATGATTTGTTTAAGGTAGAAGTGTCAATCGGTATAGACATGGCATTTCTTGATGGGATTATGAGAGAATTACTGACAGAAACTGTCTTATCAGATATTTTTTAAAATCTTAAAATATTGAAATTATTTCGCCACGGTTTATCTCTAACAGCCGTGGCTTTTTTTATTTTTTATGGATTAAAAAACACTACCATACAACCATGTGTGATAGTGAAAATAATTTTTTATTATACTCCTCGTTTAATAAAATCATTTGATAAGGGTCGCGGTTTTTTATTTTCTGCCGATAATTATCAATAATCAAACAAAGAAACTCGGGTTTTAAAATTTTTTAATATCCAATATTTTTATTTATTTCGTAAATATCAACTTTCTATCCTTAAACCGATAAAGTTTGGCAGGGCGGTTGCGTTCGCTGTGTCGTGTTTTGCCGGTTGGCTCAATAATTCCCAATTTTTGAACTTGTTTGCGAAAATTTCTTTTATCCAATTTTTTATTCCAAACTGTTTCATAAACTTTCTGCATTTCCGTTAAGGTAAATTCTTGGGGCAAAAAACCATATACCACATTAGTATATTCCATTTTTCGTTTTAATCTTTCCAGTCCGTAATTTATTATTTTTTTGTGATCAAAAGCTAGGGGCGGTAAAGAATTTATATTTTTCCAAGCTATATCAGAGTAAAAATCCTCCAAAGTTTTTAATTTTAATTTATCGCTGTTAAGTAGAGCAAAATAAGCCACTGATATAATTCGTCCTCTTTTATCCCTGTTGAGATCGCCAAATGTATATAATTGCTCCAAATAAACTCCTTTCACTCCGGCTTTTTTTCTTAAAACTCTTTTCGCCGCCATATCAAGTGTTTCGTCAATTTGCACCAAACCGCCCGGCAACGCCCATTTGTTTTTATAAGGACCGTCTTTAATTTTAATAAGCAAAATCATCAAATCATTATTACGAATCGTAAAAATTAAAGTGTCCACCGCCACTGCGGGACCGATAATTAAATTGTTTTTTTGTTTTGTGTTTTGAATTTTCATAATAATAGTGTTAATTATACACTTATAATAACACTTTAATAATTTTCGTCAAATGTTTTAATTTTATTTACGCTTTTTGAAAATTATAATATAATAAAATATATGTCGTTATCAAACTATAAAAAGAACAGATTAATAACAATGAACAAAATACTTATTAAAGGTCGATGGGTTTATGCGACCGGTCTTTTCTTAGTCGGTTTAATATCCAAAATAACCGGCGCTCCCAATGTAAATTTTCCCACCAAAATAATGGTTTTGTTAGTTTTTTCTGTTTATGTAATAAATATTTTATATTGGTTTTTCTTTAATTATTCCAAACATATTTCAAATACGGGTATCAAAATTATCACCTTTTTACAATTAATTATAGATCAAATTTTTTACGTTGTTATAATTTTATATGCCGGCGGAATAATCAGTATTTCTTTTATTTATTTTTTCTTCAACATAATAGCATCCGCTTTTTTTTATCAATTTTTTGGAGTTTTAATAATCTGTACCATTGCCGCTTTTTTGTATGGCGGTTTAATTATACTTCAATTTTTAAATATTTTACCTTATTTTTCCAGATATAATTTGCCTTTTGAAAATTTACTCGCTCATAATTTCTCGGCAATTATCACAAATTTAAGCGCTGTTATTATCAGTTTTTATGTTGTGGGGATTTTTGCCGGTATAATTGCGGAATCACTCAAAAAAAAGGAACTGGAAAATTTAAATGAAAAAAATAAAATCAAAACAATTATTGACAATTTAAATGATGGAATAATTTATATTAATCATAAAAAAAATATAGAACTAATAAACAAAGAAGCGGAAAAACTTTTAAACTTGAATAATTTTAATCAAAAAATAAGTCCTCGTTTAAAAAAAATTCTTAAAAATAATAAAAAAGAACAAACATTAATCGGGGAAGACAATGAGCCGTCTTTAAAAATTTTTACAATTAAAATAAAAAATACGAGCGGATCAAACGGTGCTATAAAAATCATTAGAGATATTTCCAGAGAAAAATTTATTGAAAAAATTAAATATGAATTTATCAATATAGTTACTCACCAATTAAGAACTCCTCTATCGGGAATTAAAGGGGGATTAAGTATGCTTTTAGAAAATGATTTTGGAAAACTCAAAAAAGAACAAAAAATGATTATTGAAAAATGTTATCATAGTAACGAACAGATAATTAGTATGATAAATGATTTATTTGATGTTTATACGGCCGAAGAAGGAAAATTTGACTATAAATTTTCCAAAATAGATTTAAATAATTTAATTAAAAAAATCATCAAAAAAACAACTTTAAGCAAAACATACGCTGATAAAAAAATTACACTAAAACTCTCTGAAAATCTGCCGAAAATTTTTGCCGACCCTCAAAAAATTACTCTTGCTCTCACTTCATTAATAGACAACTCAATAAAATATACTTTAAAAAAAGGTATTATTGAAATTAAAACACAAAAGAAAAAAAAGAAAATTTTAATTAGCATAAAAGACAATGGCATTGGAATAAGCAAAGAAGATAAAAAGAAAATTTTTACCAAATTTTTCCGAACTTCGGAAGCGAAAAAAATAGATCCCGAAGGGAACGGTTTAAATCTTTATGTTACTAAAAATATTATTGAAAAACATAATGGAAAAATTTGCCTTAAAAGTATTAAAGGAAGAGGGACAACTTTTTTCATAGAACTACCTTTATAATGGTTACATTTACATAATTATAATTTGTAAACAAAAACCTAACAATTTACTTTTCTCATTAAAAACAATAAAAGACCTTAAAGGTCTTTTATTGTTTAAAAATAATTTTGTTAATTTTATTTTAAAGCATCTTTTAATCCCTTACCCGCTTTAAATTTAGGAACGGTTGTAGCCGGAATTTTAATTTTTTCTCCTGTTCTTGGATTAACTCCTTGTCTGGCCGCTCTTTTTTTGGCGGAAAAAGTTCCAAAACCGGTCAACGCAACCTCACCTCCTTTTTTTAAAGTTTCGGTAACGGTTGATACAAAAGCGTCAACAAAAGCTTCTGCTTCTTTTTTTGAAGTGTCGGCTTTTTCAGCTAATGTGGTAATTAATTCACTTTTATTCATTTAATTCACCCCCTTTCTTTAAAAATTTAATTTATTATTTATCTTGCGTATTCCAAAACTCTGGTTTCTCTGATAACGTTTACTTTGATTTCTCCGGGATATTTTAATTCCGATTCAATTTCTTTGGCAATATCTTTTGCCAATTGATGAGCATCCAAATCATTGATTTTATCAGAATTAACAAAAACTCTTATTTCTCTACCGGCTTGAATAGCGTAAACTTTTTCCACTCCTTCAAAATTTTTCGCTATTCCTTCAAGCTCTTCCAATCTTTGAATATACTTCTCATAAGTATCTTTTCTGGCGCCCATTCTGGCTCCCGAAATAGCATCGGCCACTTTAACAACAATGGCCTCCAATGTAGGTGGATGATCTTCGTGATGTGTTAAAATCGGCGTAATAACTTCATCCGGTAAATGAAATTTTTTGGCAATATCTCTACCGATTTCAGGATGTGTTCCTTGTATTTCATGGTCAACCGCTTTACCGATATCATGTAATAAACCGGCTTTTTTGGCAACTACGGGATCAGCTCCCAAATCACTGGCCAATATTGAAGCCAATTGCGCAACCTCAACGCTATGTCTCAAAACATTTTGCCCATAACTGGTTCTATATTTTAATCTTCCCAATATTTGAATCAATTTAGGATCCAAACCGGCTACACCGGTTTCATAAATCGCTTCTTCCCCGGCTTTCTTAATATCCAAAGCCAATTCTTTTTTTGCCTCTTCAATAGCCACCTCAATTCTTCCCGGATGAATTCTACCGTCTTTAATCAATTTTTCCAATGCTAATTTTGCCACATTTCTTCTAATCGGACTAAAACCGGAAATTGTAATTGTTTCCGGAGTGTCATCAACAATAATTTCCACTCCGGTTAAATGTTCAATCGCTCTGATATTTCGCCCTTCTCTTCCGATAATTCTACCTTTCATTTCATCGCTTGGAATAGTGATGGTAGTAATCGTCGTTTCCGCTGAATGAGAAGAAGCGCATCTCTCCATCGCCAAAGTTAAATGTTCTTTGGCTTTTTTCTCTATTTCTTCAGAAATATTATTTTCCAATTTCCTGATTCGCAACATTAATTCATCTTCAGCTTCTTTTTCCACTAAATCAAGCAATATTTCCTTGGCCTTATCTTTTGTCAAATTGGCCACCTTTTCCAATTTTTTTATTTGATCTTGTCTAATCTCTTTTATTTGTTCTTTTAATTTTTGAATTTTTTCTTGTTCTTTTTTAACATTTTGTTCTCTATTTTCAAGATCCAATATTTTTTTATCAAAAATACTTTCTCTCTGTTCCAATCTATGTCTTAATCTTTTTAATTCTTCTCTTTGAACTTT
>JALULG010000165.1 GCA_027040785.1 bacterium | reverse complement strand
TGTTATTCTTGATTATCTGAAAGCCGAGAAAGTTTTGGAAAATGTAGGTAGTTTATTAAAACAAAAAACAAATTTTGATTTTAATATTATTGTTATTGACAATTCTTGCAATAAAAACAATGCTCAAATTTTAAAAAGATTGGAAAAATATAAAAATTTAGAATTAAAAATAAACAAAAAAAACAAAGGTTATGCCAAGGGATATAATGATGTGGTTAATAATTTGGATAGTGAGTATATTTTTATACTTAATCCCGATATTTTTTGGAAAGATGAAAACAGTTTACAAAAAATGATTGATTATATGGGCAAAAATAGAAAAGTTGGAATTTTAGGCCCCAAACAAATTAACGATAAAGGGTTAATTGAAATGACTGTTAGAGATTTTCCCAAGCTTTATTTGCAAATTGCCAGGAGAACTTTCTTGCGTTATTTGCCTTTTTTGAAAGAGAGGGTTTTTTATAATGAAATGCAACATTTGGATTATAATAAAATACAGGATGTTAATTGGTTACAATCTTCTTGTATTTTGATTCGTAAAAAGATATGGGATAAAATTGGCGGATTTAATGAAAAGTATTTTTTGTTTATGGCTGATACGGAATTATGTTTTAATGTTTGGAAGAATGATTATAAAGTTGTTTTTTATCCGGAAGTTGTGGTTTATAGTGATGGAAAAAGGCTTAGCGAGGGAGGTTTTAAAAAATTTTTTCAAAGTTGGGTTTTGCGAATTCATTTAAAAGATGCTATTAGATATCGTTTGAAGCATTTTTTTGACAAGAATCCCAGAAAAGAATATTATAAAATAAATAATTAGAATTAATTTAAAAATTATGAAAGTAAAAAAAGCTGTTATTATTGCCGCCGGATTTGGAACTCGTTTTTTACCGGTAACCAAGGCACAACCAAAAGAATTAATGCCGATTGTTGATAAGCCCGTTTTGGAGTATATTGTTGAGGAGATGATAGATAGTGGCATTAAGGAAATTATTTTTGTGGTTAATAAAAACAAGGTGGCCATTGAAAATCATTTTGATCGTATTTTTGATTTAGAGTATAAATTGGAAAAAAGCGGTAAAATGGATTTATTGGAAAAAATCAAAAGCATTCATGATAAAATTAAAATTGCCTATGTTAGGCAATGGGCCCCTTTGGGAACGGCACATGCTTTAATGTCAGCGAGGGAATTTATCGGAGATGAACCGTTTGCTTTTTCAGATGCTGACAGTGTTATTGATTCCGATATTCCGGTAACAAAACAATTAATCTCCATTTTTGAAAAATACGAGAAACCTCTTGTGGGAGTTAAACAAGCGCTTGGAGAAGAAAAAAAATTTCTTTCCCGATATGGAAATATTTATGGAGATTTAATTGAAGATAAATTATATAAAATAAAAGATTCTATTGAAAAACCTGATCCGGACAAAGGCGAAGAAGTTTCTCCCGATGGTTTGTATATTGCCGGAATGCGTTATATTCTAACTCCGCAAATTTTTCCTTATTTGGAAAAATTAAAACCAAGTAAAGGCGGAGAATATTATGTTAACGAAGGAATTAAAGAATATTTGCACAAAGAGGGTGAAATGTATGCTCATATTTATGATGGTATTTATTATGATACCGGTAATAAGTTTGATTATTTGAGAGCTAATGTGGAATTTGCTTTGAAACATCCGGAAATTAAAGATAATTTTAAAGATTATATTAAAAAATTACAATTACAATAATATTTTCAAAAAATAAAAAAATCGCTTAATTGGCGATTTTTTTATTTTCTCGAGATACTGAAATAATACTAAAATAAATTCAGCATGACATGGGGGATCCAGAGCCCTATGTAAACATATATCATTCTGAACTTGTTTCAGAATCTCGTGGATTTTAGCTTTAACTCTTTCCTTTGAGATGCTGAAATAAATTCAGCATGACAGGGGGGAGAAAACGAGACGTTGAAATAATACCGAATAAATTCAGCACGAGATTCAATGTGATATGATAGAAATGAGACCCTGAAATGTTCAGTCTAGCAGGATGAGATAAGGTTAAAATAATGCTAAAATATTCGGTGCGGGATTTAAGGTGATATAAAATTAAAAGATTTCCGCTTCAAAAATTCCATTTTGATTATTAAATTTTCCCACAAAATATATTGAATTATTCTTTTCAGTTAAATTAAAGAGAACTAATTTTTGTAGTTTTATTAAAGGAACAATATATTTTGTGT
>JALULG010000164.1 GCA_027040785.1 bacterium | reverse complement strand
AAATACTCCTCTCTGTTTCCGCCCAAAAAAATTTTTCTTTGTCTTTGTTCTTTTATTTTATCAATTATCCATTCCTTATTTTTCAAAACAAATTTCTCAGCCGATTTTAAAGAAACAAAAGGAGGAATGCTTACAAAAACATCTTTATATCTGATAGATATACGCATTTTTTTGGCTCTTTGATTTTTTTTATATATCAAAAAACCCGCTTCTTCGATTTTTTCCTTTTTAACAATCACGCTTTTCATAAAAATCGCTTAAATAAGGCGAAAATTACCATTGACAAAAGCATTTATTTATGCTATAATTATATTATAATAATTTAAAAAAATAAGAAAGGGGGTGTAAATTATGACAGGAGAAAAATGTCAAACTCAAGAGGAAAAATTAGAAGCAATTCGTCTTGAGAACGAAGGAATAAAAACATTCGCTTATTCCTTAATAGCAATTTGTTTTACCATTATAGCGGGAGGAGTTGTTTCTTTAGCAGCTCTAGCATAAAAAAGCACTTTACAATTTAAAAAAAATAAAAAATTCTTAAAATAATTTAAGAAAAAAATTATCTTTTAATAAGATAAGTCCGCAAAAAAACAAAAACAAAAACAAAAAAAGCAGTGGAAGACTGCTTTTTTGTTTGCCAAATTTTACTTTAATGTTAGTATAAAGAAAATTATTATTAAGGTTCGGCATTAAATTATTGTCAAAAACCAAAAAATGGTAAATAATTTAATCTCGACACTTGATAATACTTAATCAAATTAATATGTCATTTTCCATCGGGATTGTCGGTTTGCCAAATGTTGGCAAATCAACACTGTTTAAAACACTGACAAACAAACAAGTTGATGCCCAAAACTACCCTTTTTGCACCATTGATCCGAATGTCGGAACAGTAAAAGTGCCGGACAAAAAACTGGACAAATTGGCGGAAGTTTTGGAAGCAACTGAAAAAATACCGACTATCATAGAATTTGTGGATATTGCCGGTTTGGTTAAAGGCGCCAGCAAGGGCGAGGGTTTGGGAAATAAATTTCTATCAAATATTCGTGAAGTTGACGCCATTTGCCAAGTTGTGCGCGATTTTGAAAATGAAGACATTGCACATGTTCAGAATAAAATCGATCCGGAAAACGATCTAAAAACCATTAATTTGGAGCTCATTTTGGCGGATTTGGATTTGGTAAACAAAAAACAAGAAAAATTGAAAAAATATTTAAAAACAGGTAAAAACAAGGAAATTGAAAAAACCTTAAATACTTTAAATAAAATTGAAAATGCTTTAAAAGAAGAAAAACTAGCCGGAGAAATTAATTTAAATGAAGAAGAATTAAAAGATGTTAAAGATTTAAATCTTTTAACCCTAAAACCAATGTTTTATGTCAGAAATATAGATGAAAAATCAAGCCCTCAAAGTTCTTTTCAAAAAAAATATCCTACCATTACAATAAACATTAAATTAGAAGAAGAACTTTCCGAACTCCCACAAAAAGATGCCTTGGAATATCGTCAAGAATTGGGAATAAAATCAAATGGCTTAGATGACCTGATTTTAATGGCTTACAAAACATTGGATTTAATAACTTTTTATTCAGCCAGCGCTAAAAACATCAATCAAGCTTGGACGGTTAAAAAAGGAGCAACCGCGCCCCAAGCCGCCGGAGTTATTCATTCGGATTTTGAAAAAGGATTTATCAGGGTGGAGGTTATCAATATAGATGATTTAATTGCCTGCGAAAACGAAACAATTGCTCGAGAAAAAGGATTAATCAGAACCGAAGGGAAAGAATATATCATTCAAGACGGCGATATTTGCCACTTTTTATTTGCAAAATAATTAAAAATATATTAAATTATTTTAATTAAATTATTTAACACGAACCTTCAAAAAAAGGAGAGCAAAATGTTAATAGCAAACTTTTTAAGAAATTTTCTGGATCGTTTCTTTTTCTCTAAAAAAGTATGGGATTATAATGTTGAGGCAATGAAAATTTTTGAAAAGTTACTGTATTACGAAAAACAGGAATATTCCCCCGAGAAAGCTAAAAAAGAAAGAAGAGAGGGAAAAAAGTTGGTAAAATTGGCGGCAAATTTTGTCGCTGAAAATTGTGAAGAAAATTTGGCATTTTTTAAAAAATCCATTTTCATAGGGGATGTATTGGAAAAACTGGAAGAAATACTTCCTCCTGAAGAAAATTTATGGGATGTTCAGACAAAAGATTTTTTTAACAAAAAA
>JALULG010000163.1 GCA_027040785.1 bacterium | reverse complement strand
AAAACGAAAATCAAAAATTTATTATTTAAGAAAAAAGAAAAAATTTTTAAAGAAAAAAATATTCAATTATCCGAAGAAAGTAAATATTTAATCAAAAAATCAGCCATCATATCCAATAATTTTAAGCACACTTTCGTTGGAACGGAACATTTATTGTTATCTTTAATTGAAATAAAAAATAAAAAAATAGAAAATTTTTTTAATAAAACAAAGTTAAATCCGGACAAAATAAAAGAACAAATTATTAGTTCACTTAAAACGATTTCTAAATTATCCGGCAAAGAAACTTCTCAAAACATTGAATCAATCTTTTCTGATTTTGACAATGAACAAAATTTAACCGCAAAAAACAATCCCGATGATTTTTTAATAGAATTAACCGACACTGAAAAAGTAAAAAACTTTGATCCGGTTATCGGTAGAGAAAAAGAAATACAAAGAATAATCGAGATACTATCTCGTCGCAAGAAAAACAACCCTCTTCTACTGGGAGATCCTGGAGTTGGTAAAACAGCTATCATAGAAGGACTGGCGAAAAAAATCACTGATATGGATGTTCCATCGGTTTTACTCGGGAAAAAAATAATTAAACTGGATTTGGGATCGGCTATTGCCGGTACGATGTTTAGAGGGGATTTTGAAGCCAGATTAAAAAACGCCATTAAAAAAATCAAAGATGATCCTCAAGCGATTTTATTTATTGATGAAATACATAATCTTGTCGGAGCAGGCACTTCCAACAATTCATTGGATGCCGCCAATATTTTAAAGCCGGCTCTTTCACGAGGTGAATTTAACCTAATCGGAGCCAGTACTTTTTATGATTACAAAAAATTCATAGAACAAGACAGAGCGCTTTTGCGTCGTTTTGAAAATATTTACATTAAAGAACCCGATATTGAAAAAAGTAAAGAAATACTAATGGGGATTAAACCATATTACGAAACTTTTCATAAAATAAAAATAAGTTCGGAAGCAATTGATACGGCGATTGAATTAAGCAAGAGATATCTTCCTCAAAAACATTTTCCGGATAAAGCGATTGATATTATAGATGAAGCGGCCGCTGAATTAAAAATCAAAAAACAAAAACATAATTTAAATTTCATAGAAATCAAATTTGAAGAACAAATCAGAAATATTAAATACCAAAAAAAAGAGGCCATAATTCAAGAAAATTTCCCTTTGGCTATAGAATTAAAAAAGAAAGAAGAAATCTTAAGAAAAAATAAAAAAGAAATATTAAAACTCAAAGAAAATACTGAATTTTTTTCTTTGGGAAAAATAAATTCCGAGAATATTGAAAAAGTTGTTTCCAAAATAAGCAACATCCCTATTGATACATTCAATCAAAAAGAAAAAATTTCCAAAATAGAACAAATTTTAAATGCAAAAATAATCGGACAAGAAAAAGTGATAAAAACGATTTCCAAATATATTAAAAAAGCATTATTAAATTTATCAGATCCGGAAAGACCGTTAGGATCGTTTCTCTTTCTTGGTCCGACCGGTGTCGGTAAAACGGAATTGGCTAAAAAAATTACTGAAACGGTTTTTGGAAGCAAAAAAAATTTCTTAAAATTGGATATGAGTGAATTTAATGATAAATTTAACAGTTCACGTTTAATCGGCGCCCCTGCCGGCTATGTCGGTTACGAAGAAGGCGGAAAACTAACCGAATTTGTAAAACATAATCCGTATAGTTTGATTTTATTTGACGAAATAGAAAAAGCTCATCCAAGTATTTTTAATTTACTTCTTCAAATTACAGAAGACGGGATTTTAACAGATGCCGGCGGTAATACGGTTGATTTTAAAAATACTCTGATTATTTTAACCTCAAATCTCGGTTTAAAAGATTTTTATACCACTAACAATATCGGTTTTGAAAAAAGCTCCAAAAAAGAAATTGACGAAGAATCTATCCGTAAAGAAATTAAAAGAAATTTAAAACCGGAATTATTAAGTAGATTGGATAAGGTTTTAATTTTCAATAAATTAGCTCAAAAAGATCTGGTTAAAATAGTAAAATTACAAATAGAAGAATTAAATAAAAAACTAAAAAAACACCGATTAAAAATTCAAGCCGATCAAAAAATCTTAAATTATTTGGCGAAAATCTCTTATCAACCGGAACAAGGCGCCAGAGCGGTTCGCAAAACAATACAAGAAAAAATAGAAGATGAAATTGTGGAAATGATGAAAAAAAAAAAAAAAAATGCTAAAATAAAAAT
>JALULG010000162.1 GCA_027040785.1 bacterium | reverse complement strand
TCTATAATAAAAATACTTGAAATTAGCACTCTTTTATTTAAAGTGCTAAAAATAAAAAATAATTAATTTGTGAATTGTTTAATTGTTTTGACAATTGGCAATTTGCAAGCGAAAAATATATGAAAATAAAACCACTACATGACAATGTTATTGTAAAACCAATTATTGAAGATGAAGTAACCAAATCGGGAATTGTTTTGCCCGATACCGTTGACAAAGAGCGTCCGGAAAAAGGAGAGGTGATTGCCGTTGGTCCGGGTAAATTAAACAATGAAGGAAAACGAATGGAAATGAGCGTTAAAGAGGGGGATAAAGTTTTGTTTAAAAAATACAGTCCCGATGAAATCAAAGTTGAAGGAGAAGAAGTTTTAGTAATTTCAGAATCAGATATTATTGCGATTATTTAATAATAAAATTGTTTAAATTATAAATTTCTAAAGAGATTTATAATTTAAACATTAAAATATATATGGCTAAACAAATTTTATTTGACGAAAAAGCAAGGAACGCTTTGAAGACCGGAGCCGATAAACTTGCCAATGCGGTAAAAGTGACTTTGGGACCAAAAGGGAGAAATGTTGTTTTGGATAAAGGTTTTGGAGCTCCAACAATTACCAAAGACGGAGTCAGTGTTGCCAAAGAGATAGAATTATCCGATAAATTTGAGAATATTGGCGCCGAAATTATTAAAGAGGCCTCTTCAAAAACGAATGATGTTGCCGGAGACGGAACAACTACGGCAACAATCTTGTCTCAAGCAATGATTAACGAAGGTTTAAAATTGGTTTCTGCCGGCGTTAGTCCGATCGATGTTAAAGACGAAATTAATAAAAAGGTTCAAAAAATCGTTAAAAATTTAAAGAAAATAAGTAAAGAAATTTCCTCCAAAGAAGAAATTGCTCAAGTGGCTTCCATTTCAGCCAATGACAAAGAAATTGGAAACATTATTGCCGAAGCAATGGACTCTGTTGGTCGCGACGGTGTGATTACGGTTGAGGAAGGACAATCTTTCGGAGTAACCAAAGAAGTTGTTGAAGGAATGCAATTTGATAGAGGTTATGCTTCTCCGTATATGGTAACAAATTCGGAAACTATGAAAGCCGAGTTTGAAAACCCATATATTTTAATTACCGACAAAAAAGTTTCTTCCATTCAGGAAGTTTTACCTTTATTGGAAAAAATGGCTCAAGCCGGGCATAAAGACTTGGTGATTATTGCTGATGAAATCGAAGGTGAGGCTCTAGCCACTTTTGTAGTTAACAAAATTAGAGGCACATTTAATGTTTTGGGAATCAAAGCGCCCGGTTTTGGTGATAGAAAAAAAGAAATGTTGGAAGATATTGCTATTGTAACCGGCGGAAAACTTATTTCCGATGAAGTTGGTTTAAAATTGGAAAATGTTGAAATGACGGACTTGGGACAAGCCAGAAAAGTTATTTCTTCAAAGGACGAAACAACTATAGTTGAAGGTAAAGGAAATGAAAGTGAAATTAAAGAAAGGATTAAGCAAATTAAAAAACAAATTGAATTAAGTGATAGTGATTTTGATAAAGAAAAATTACAAGAACGTTTGGCTAAGCTATCCGGAGGTGTTGCCGTAATCAGGGTCGGCGCAGCCACTGAAACCGAAATGAAAGAAAAAAAACACAGGATTGAAGACGCTTTGGCGGCTACCAAGGCGGCTGTTGAAGAAGGGGTTGTTCCGGGTGGCGGAATTGCTTTGGCGATTGCGGCCGAAGTGTTTGAAGAATTGATGGGCGAAGATAATGATTCTAAGAAATCTTTGTCCGTTGGTGAAAAAATTGTTGATCAAGCGGTTTTGGAGCCGATTCGTCAAATTGCCAATAATGCCGGTAAAGACGGTTCTTTGATATTGTTTAATATTATCAGGGAACAAAGAAAAGGTAATAAAAATATCGGTTATAATGCTAAAAAAGATAAATTTGAAGATATGATTGAAGCCGGAATTATTGATCCGACAAAAGTAACCAGAAGCGCTTTGCAAAATGCCGCTTCGGCAGCTACCATGTTTTTAACGGTTGAGGCGGTTGTTACTGATAAACCGGAAGAAAAAGAAGATGCTGGACTTCCGGGAACTATGCCCGGAGGAATGGGCGGAATGGGAGGCGGAATGCCAATGATGTAAAAAATATATAATTTTAATAAAACCCTCAAATAAGAGGGTTTTATTAATTTGACAAAACTTTTAAAATAAATATAATTAAAATATATGAATT
>JALULG010000161.1 GCA_027040785.1 bacterium | reverse complement strand
ATCAAAAACAAATTATTTTAGATTATTTAAAAAGCGTTACCAGCCACCCTACCGCCGAAGAGGTTTACAATGAAGTTAAAAAAATACTGCCTCGCATCAGTTTGGGAACGGTCTATCGCAATCTGACTTCTTTTGCGGAAAAAGAAATGATTAGAGTTATCCCGGGCGACCCTAAAAGATTTGATGCCGATATGTCCACTCATTATCATTTTATTTGTCAAAGATGCGGTCATGTTTATGATATTTTTGAAAATAAAAAAGAAATAAAAATTGATCATATTCTTAAAAAAGCTCAAGATTTGGGAAAAATCAAAAAATATGAGCTTTGTATTTTTGGGATTTGCAAAAAATGTTTAAAAATTAATTAATTAATTAATAAGTTTGTACTTATCTTTTAAAAAATGAAAGATAAGCGCAAGAAAACAAAATAATATGGAAAACGAACAAGAATTTAATCCAATCGGACTTCCTTTGATCGGAGAAAACTTTCCTTCGCTTGAAGTCCAAACCACTCACGGAACAATAAATTTACCCAAAGATTTTAAAGGTAAATGGTTTGTTTTGTTTTCTCATCCGGCTGATTTTACTCCGGTTTGCACCACTGAATTCGTTGCTTTTAATAAAAGATATAAAAAATTTAAAGATTTAAATACCGAATTAATCGGTCTATCTATTGACCAAGTTTTTTCTCATATTAAATGGACAGAATGGATAAAAGAAAATTTAAACGAGGAAATCAAATTTCCAATTATTGCCGATGATATGGGCTTGGTTGCCGATGAATTGGGAATGATACATCCCGGCAAAGGAACCAACACAGTCAGAGCGGTTTTCATCGTAGATGATAAAGGGGTTATCAGAACAATCATTTATTATCCGCAAGAAGTTGGCAGAAACGTAGATGAAATACTTAGAACCGTAAAAGCCCTTCAAACTTCCGATAAAACAAAAATGGCTATGCCGGAAAATTGGCCAAACAATGAATTGATCGGAGACAATGTTATTATTCCTCCGGCAAGTGATGAAAAAATCGCTCAAAAAAGAAAAAAACAAAACGACTGCTTTGATTGGTGGTTTTGTCATAAAAAATTAAACAAATAAAACTATGAAGAAAACAATTGAAAATTTAAGTAAAGCTTTTATTGGCGAATCACAAGCCAGAAACAGGTATACAATGTATGCCAAAATAGCCAAAAAAGAAGGTTATGAACAAATTTCTGAAATTTTCACTCAAACCGCAGAACAAGAGAGAGAACATGCCAAATGGTTATTTCGTCTTTTAAATCAAATAAAAGAAGAGGAAACAAAAGAAGTAAAAGTGGAAGCTGATGCCCCTCTTTCTATGGGAAATACTCTTGAAAATTTAAAAGCGGCCGCTAACGGGGAAAAATATGAATACTCCGAAATGTATCCCGAGTTTGCCAAAGTGGCTGAAGAAGAAGGTTATGAAGATATCGCCAAAAGACTCTTGGCTATCGCTGAAGCGGAAAAACACCACGAAGAAAGATATCAAAAACTTTTAAAAGAATTGGAAAATAATTCGGTTTTCAAAAAGGAAGAGGAAAAAAAATGGGTTTGCCGAAAATGTGGTTATGTTCATACCGGATCAGAAGCTCCTGAAAAATGTCCGTCCTGCGATCATCCGCAAAATTATTTTCAAATTAAATGTGAAACTTTTTAATATGACTAAAAAAAATCAAATTTACAAATGTGAAATTTGCGGAAATATTGTTGAAATGCTTCACGAAGGGTCAGGAGAATTGGTTTGTTGCGGAGAAAAAATGAATTTAATAAATCCAAAAAAAGAAGAAGTAGGCACGGAAAAACATTTACCGGTTATGGAAAGAAATGACAATAAAATAGAAGTAAAAATTGGGCATACCGAACATCCGATGCAAGAAGACCATTATATCGAATGGATAGAAATAATCACTCCTCAAAAAAATTACCGAAAAAATTTAAAACCCACAGATAAACCCTTCGCTTCTTTTACAATAAAAGAAGAAATTTTAAAAATTCGCTCCTACTGCAATGTTCACGGTTTATGGGAAATTTCACTTTAAGAGAAAAATCTTATTAAACGAAAAACCACCCGAATTCGGGTGGTTTTTTAAATAAATTTTCCAGAGACTATCGCCCTTAAATTGAAATTTTAAGAATTTAGCAAAAATTCCACTTTACTTTTTATTTCCGTAATTTGATTTTTCGGAACCGTAAAAGAAGTTTTTAAAACTTTAACACCATTATCCCCATAAACAATAAAACGAACTTTCACCTCCCCTTTTAAAGCTGAAAAAAAATCTTTTATTTTTTGTAATTTTTCTTTATTGATAATTTTTGGGATCTGGATATCTAAAAACTTAAAACAAACTTCATTATTGCTTGGCAAATTTTCATTTTGATTTTTCTTGCGGTAATAAAATTGATTTTTATTATGGTTTTTTTCTTCCGGGAAATTAAGAGATTCTTCTATCCGGCCGGGAATCAATTCTTTCACCGATTCGGCCAATAATTTTGGAATGCCGTCTTTATCAGATAGTTTCCCTTTGACGACAACTATATTTTCCTCTTTCCAAATATCTCTATTCTCTTCCAATAAACGAGGAAAAACCAAAATTTCTAAATTGGAACTTATATCCTCAATTTTAACAAACAACATTGTGTCACCTTTTTTGGTAATTATTTTCTGAATCTTGGTAATAATTCCGGCTATAATAATCTTCTCTTCTTGATTTTCAGTGGCGTTTTTATTTATTTCAGCAATACTTTTTATTTTATCTTTTAATAAAGCTTGAAATTTGGCAAAAGGATGATTGCTAACATATAAACCAAGCAATTCTTTTTCCCAACTTAATTTTTCTTTTTGGCTAATCTTTTTTTCATTGTCTGGCTCATCTAAAAGCAAACTCGGCTTATAATCATCGGAAATCATCGCTAATAAATCACCCTGCCGGCTTTTTTCTCGTTTTTTTAATTCCTGAATAAATTCTAAAATTTTATCCAAATTGAAAAGTAATTTTGCCCGATCTCCAAACTCATCCATTGCTCCACACTTTATCAAACTCTCTAAAGATTTTTTATTCAAATCTTTATCCCGAACTCTTTCAATAAAATCAGATAAATTTTTAAATTCTCCGCCATTCTTTCTCTCTTTAATAATTTTTTCCACAATATTTTGCCCAACATTTTTAATCGTTAAAAGTCCGAATCTTATTTTATCTTTTTCACCTTCTTTATTACTTGGAACAACAGTGAAATGTTCAAAACTTTCATTAATACTCGGAGCCAAAACTTTAATGCCTATTTTTTGACATTCGGCAACATCAATAGCCACTTTATCAACATCGCCCTCATTGGCTGTTAAAAGAGCGGCCATAAACTCCACCGGATAATTGGCTTTTAAATAAGCTGTCTGGTAACCGATTAAACCATAACAAGCGGCATGACTTCTGTTAAAACCATATTCGGCAAATTTTTCCATATCCAAAAAAGTGCTTTCAGCCAATTTTCTATCCAAGCCGTTTTTAAGACAGCCTTCAATAAACTCACTTTTCATTTTCGCCATCAAAGAAGCGATTTTTTTTCCCATCGCTTTCCTTAAAGTATCGGCCTGCCCTCCTGTAAAACCGGCCATATCTTTAGAAAGTTGCATTACCTGTTCTTGGTAAACAATCACTCCGTAAGAATTTTTTAAAGCGTTCTCCATAATGGGATGATTATAAACAATCTTTTTTCTCCCATGTTTACGTTCAATAAACTCGTCTATCATACCGGAATTTAAAGGACCCGGTCTATATAAGGCCACCATTGCGATAATATCTTCAAAAACGCTTGGTTGTAATTTTTTTAAATATCTTTTCATTCCATCGCTTTCAAATTGAAAAACACCGGTTGTGTCTCCTTGCGAAAACAATTCAAAAGTTTTTTTATCGTCAAGAGGTATTTTATCAATATCAATTTCAATTCCTTTGGTATTTTTGATAATCTTAATCGCATTTTCAATAATGGTTAAATTTCTTAATCCCAAAAAATCCATTTTTAAAAGACCGAGCGATTCCACAAGTTTCATGGAATATTGAGAAACAACTGTTTTGTCTCCACTGGAAGCATATTGTAAAGGAACGTTTTCATCCAAAGGATCCTTGGTAATCAAAACGGCGCAAGCATGAGTTGAAGCATGACGAGCCACTCCTTCCAGTTTTAAAGCCGTATCCAAAATTTTTTTGGCATCAGGCTCATTTTGATAAACCTCTCTTAATTCCGCCACTTCCTCAATCGCTTTTTTCAAAGGGGTGAACATTGGAACCATTTTCGCCAAACGATCACAATAATTATACTCAAAATCCAAAACTCTGCCGGCGTCTCTAATAGCGGCGCGCGCCGCCATTGTTCCAAAAGTGATAATCTGAGAAACCTTGTCTCGCCCATATTTTCCCTCAACATAACGAATAACTTCTTCTCTTCGCGTATCGGCGAAGTCTAAATCAATATCGGGCATGGAAATCCTCTCCGGATTTAAAAATCTTTCAAACATTAGATCATATTTAATAGGATCAACATTTGTAATAGTCAAAAGATAGGCCACCAAACTGCCGGCCGCCGATCCTCTACCCGGACCAACCACAATTTTATTTTTCTTCGCCCAAGTGACAAAATCTTGCACGATTAAAAAATAAGAAGCAAAACCAGTTTTTCCGATCACTTCTAATTCATACTCTAATCTTGTTTTAATTTTTTCTTTAAATTCCAGTTCTTCTTTTGTTAAATTTTTATCAGTATCAAAATATTTGGGATATTGTTTTTTTAAACCCAATTCACAAAGTTCTCTTAAATATTCTTCATCTGTTTTTTCACCGGGAATTTCAAACTTAGGCAAATGAATTTTACCCATCTCTATTTCCAAATTACATTTTTTAACGATTTCCTGAGTATTTGAAACCACTTCCTTCATATCGGAAAAAATTTCCGCCATCACTTCGCCGGAACGAAAAGAATTATCCATTCCAATCATATTCATTCTGTCGGTATCTTTCTTTTTCTTTTTTGTTTGCAAACACAATAAAACATCTTGAGCCTCCTCATCTTCCAAATCCAAATAATGAACATCATTTGTTCCAATCAAAGGAACTCCCATCTCCTGACCGATTTTTAACAAAGCTTGATTGGCTTCTTCTTGTCCCTCAACCCGATCGTGCCGTTGCACTTCCAAATAAAAATCATCTCCAAATAAACTTAAATATTTTTTAGTCACTTTTTTCGCCTCCTCAATTCCTTTTTTAAAAACAGTTTGCGGAACCTCCCCTTGAATGCAAGCAGATAAAGCAATCAACCCTTCATGATATTTTTCTAAAATTTCCCAATCAATTCTCGGTTTATAGTAATAACCTTCCAAATGAGCCAAAGTGGTCAATTTCAACAAATTTTTATATCCGGTGTGATTTTTTGCCAAAAGAACCAAGTGATATCTCGGTTTTTTTATTTTTTCTTTTCGCGACCCGTCAACCAAATAAGCTTCAACTCCGACAATCGGTTTTATACCGGCTTTAACGGCTTTTTGGTAAAACTCGGTTGTCCCATACATAACACCATGGTCGGTCAAGGCCAAAGAATCCATATTATATTCCTTTGCTTTTTCAATCAAATCGTCAATTTTGGGCAAGCCGTCCAAAAGACTGTAATGACTATGAACATGTAAATGGGTAAATTTCATAAATATAAAATAATAAAAGTGTTATTCTATTATAACATGCCAAAGAAATTTGACAAAAAAATAACGGATTAATTCCGTTATTTTTATTTTTCTTTTTTCTTTTTTACTTAAAGCTGGCGATAAGACATAAGTTCCACCTTATCAAACCCCACAAAGTAAACATCTACTTTGAAGTGTTTAGTCTCACCGCCAACTTAAAATAAAAAAGTCAAAAGAAAAAAGTAGATGTTGTGGGTATTGGTATTTTGTGGGGGGGATGGGTGGAACTTGATTGATTTATAATTATAATACCACATTAAAAAACAATGTCAAGTAAAGTTATCCACAGGTAAAATATTTTACTGTTTTCCCAAATAAATTGTTTGAGTTGGATAAGCAAAACCGATTTTTTCTTTTTCAAAAGCGTCTTTAACTTTAAAAAGAATTTCTTGATGGGCATTGGCGTAATCCATATATTCCGGCGACTTGACATAATAAACAAATTCAAAAAGTAAAGCCGAATCACCGAAGTTTTTAAAATGCCCTCTGTCAAAATCAATATTATCTATGGAATCAATTATCTCTTTAACGATTTTAGTCACCTTTTTAACGGCTTTGTTAGGCGTTTCATAAGTAATTCCCAAAGTGAAAACAACTCGCCGATCTTCCATTTTCTTTAAATTTTGCACCCTAACCGAAGTTAATTCTTTGTTTGAAACCACCAATTCTTCACCGCGCAGAGTTTTAATCCTGGTTGTTTTAATTCCAACTTTCATTACCGTTCCTTTATCGGTTCCGATGGCGATAAAATCGCCAACCACAAAAGGTTTGTCAAAATAAATAGCAAAAGAACTAAACAAATCTCCCAAAACATTTTGCAATGCCAAAGCGATTGCAATACCGCCAACACCCAAACCGGCAATCAAAGAAGTAACATTAACCCCCATATTTGATAAAAACAACAAAACTCCGATAATCCACAAAATCGCTTTACTGATATTTCCCATTAAACGCATTGCCGCTTTGGCATGCAAATCGTTCTCCCCTTTTAGATATTTAGAGAGTATATAATCAATTAAAATTTGAACAGCGATAATGCCTTGATAAATCACCCAGGCAATTAAAATTATATGAACGATTTTTTCCGCCAAATCCTGAATAATTAAAAATTTCAAAGCCAAATAAAAAGCTAAAAAAGAATAAAACGGCGGTTTCAAAGTTTTAACAATTTTAATGAAAGTATCGTCTAGATCGGTTTTTGTTTTTAAAGCAAATTGATTTAATTTATATAAAATAATAACTTGGAAAATTTTAAAAATGATTAAAAATAAAATAAAAATAATCACAGCGGCAAAATAATCCCAAACAGTATTACCAAAAAGAGTATATTGCCAAAATAGGTTTTGATTTCCCGGCAAATAATTAAAAAGTTGCTCTTTCATAAAATTTAAATTAATTATCTTAATTGATTTTATCTAAATAATAACAAGTCCAAAACAAAAAGTCCAATTTGATTGACTATTTTTCAAGATTTATTATACTTAAAAAATAATCAAAATTATGTATTCGGTAATTCTTTGCGGTGGTTCCGGGTCAAGACTTTGGCCACTTTCCCGAAAAAACTACCCAAAACAATTCTTAAATATTTACGATAACAAATCTCTTTTGCAGGAAACTTTTTTGCGTATGCAAAAAATTATTCCTTCTGAAAATATCTATTTTATCACCAACAAAGATCATTTTTTTAATGTTTATAATCAAATAAAAGAGATAGAAAAAAATTTTTCTCAAAAAAATATTTTA
>JALULG010000160.1 GCA_027040785.1 bacterium | reverse complement strand
CTTTCGATCTCAATGCAGCTCGGTACACCAAATTTAATGATTCACAAAATTACTATAGTTTCAGTTTTTCACCACGGTTTCGTTTTTCTAACCATTTCAACATCTCATACCAGTTTAGATATAGTAAAATGATTGATGGAAAAGGTTATATTGACGTAGTAGACGATCAAATTATTTTCGGCAACCGCCAACAAAAAACATTGACTAATAGCTTAGGTGCTAACTATTTTTTCAATACAAAATCTGCTATTAATCTAAATTTGAGATATTATTGGGCTCCTGTGCATTATGATACTTTTTACGAATTGAACGATGACGGATCCTTAGCATTGATTGACACATATCAGCAAAATCCGGATATTAATTATAATGTTTGGAATATGGATCTCAGTTATTCTTGGGAGTTTGCCCCTGGTAGTAATTTATCTTTATTATATCGAAATACCTTAACCAATATTGATCAAATGTCTCATATAAGTTTTGAAGACAATATTCGTAATCTGGCCGACCAGCCATTTAAACACACTTTTATATTGAAAATGACTTATTATATCGACTATAATACGGTTAAAAATAAATGGTTATAAAAAATAAAAGCTATATAAGTATTTTATTAAAAAAAATACTATCTTTGTTGCAAAGAAGTATAAGTTGAAGAATTACATTTATACCATATTATTACTCTTTGCCTTTGTAACGGCTATTTTTCAGCCGGCTATTCCTTTTGTTCAATATTATTTATATGAACAAAACACTTCAGAGGTTTTGCCTTCAGCTTGCACTTGTCAACAAAATCATGATTCTACACACCCGCCAATAGCAGATGCTTATTTAAAAGCATTACTAAAACGTGTCTGCGAAAATCAGAAAAAAAGTCCTCCGAAAGTACCGGTGGTTAACATTCCTGTTTTTGTACAGACACTTTATACACCTTCTACACCTATTTATATTTGTCCTGAAGACAACTACACTCAGATATCAGATTTCATTATTTTGCAAAAATCCAGTTTGCATGTAATAGAATTATATCGTCCTCCTCAAGTTGCCTAAGCTTTTACAGGTTATTTTAGCTTAGGGGATTTGTAATAATATTTACAAATTATTTTAGCTTTTAATTCAACTTTTTATGGTTTTTATGTAAAAGATCATAAGACTACATTGTATATTATTACAAATCCCTATAATAACAAATCTTTCTACATATTATTAATTGTTTCGACATATTAATCAATAACGTGTAAATAAAATTCGTAAGTGGATTTTTTTTCACATAAATAATCGTTTCTTTGCAACGACTAATATCTTACATATTAATTTTTATATATGTATTGATTATCATTAGTCCTGCCATTCCTTTGGCAGACTATATAATCAATTATAAATATATTTCACAAGAACTGTGCGAAAACAAGGATAAACCCTTAATGCATTGTAATGGAAAATGTCATCTGAAAAAAGAAATTAAAAAAGTATTAGGAGACGAAAAAACTAACAAGAACAAAACAACCTTACCAACATTAAAACTCAAAGAATACACTACCTTTTACCGTATAGACTTACTTAATAAATATTACTTTAAACTAACCTTCAGTTCTAAAAAAAATATTTTATTTACACACAAAACCTTCAAAGGCTTTTTGCCTGATATGATCAAACCGCCACCCATGTTTCATTTTGTTTAATAGATGTTCGATGTTTTTTTATTTTCATTTTGTGTGTCATTCCGACAGAACGACATTAAATACGTTGTCATTTCGAAGGAGGAACGACTGAGAAATCTATATTAATGGAAGTTAGATTTCTCACTGCGTTCGAAATGACAGAAGTGTTCCAAATGACATCTGATTGTCATTCCTACAGGATGAAGAGGAGTCTCAAAAAATTGAAATATTAGAGATTTCTCAGTCGCTTTTAAGGTCGCTCCATCGAAATGACAGTTGATTGTCATTCCGATAGAATGACGAGGAATCTATTCTAATTGAAATATAGGTTTTGTACTAAAATCAATAACTAACAATTAAAAACAAATTAAAAATGAAAACAATTAAAAATATCACCTATTTATTAATCATAGCCGGTTTATTACGGGTTAAATAAAGTGTCATAAAACATCAAGAGTATATCACCAATAAAATATTATTAATAACATTATGATTTTGGTTAATTAAAACAGCCATACCGATTATTTTAAGGTGAACGTTTGCGGTGTTCTCATTTTCTTAAAATTTTACGGTATGGCTTATCC
>JALULG010000159.1 GCA_027040785.1 bacterium | reverse complement strand
TTAGGAGTTTAGTAAATCAGTAGATAATCTATCTTCTCTTTTAAAGCATTAAGCATACCTTCTCCTCCCTCAACTAAAACAAAAGAAGGTCTATCTAAAAAAGTTAACTCACTTGTTACCTTGACTTCTCTATTTGGCACAGAGAAAAGAGGTATCTCTCTGTCAAAATCATCTTTTTTACTATAAATACATATATCTGGTGCAACACCATTGGTAAATCGGCAATCTAATGTAGGTCTATCTACTCTTACTGTATTACCACCTATGAGCAATGTTGTACATACTTCTCTTAGCTGATGCACATGTGTTAAAGAAGTTTTTGAACTTAAATATCCACCGCCTATACACCCATTAGATGTCTGTGCCAACTTGAAGAGTACAAAAGCTCTATTTTGCCATATCATAAATGGTTCTAACAATTCACTACACTCTTTTTCCAATACACCCATAGTCACATGCGGTAAACTACTCGCGCCGCCAGCATGCCCTTCAATAGGGTCTTTTATACCTATGACTACTTGTTTTAATGCTAAAGTTTTTAGTAAAGAAGCACAAGAAGGTGTTTTTCCAGTATGAGCACAAGGTTCTAACGTAACATAAATAGTACACTCTGAAAAAAAGTTATTATCTAAACCTAGTAAAAAGCTATGCGCTTCTCCCGCATCAGAAGTGCTGAAATTGATAGATTTTTGTGTAAGTGTTTTATAGGCACTAAGTAGTGCCATCACTTCAGCATGTGAAGTACCAGATTTTTGATGTGCTTCAATAGCTAAGATTTTTCCGTCTTTAACAACTACTGCACCAACAGAGGGGTTTGGATATGTTAAACCTTGGTATTTCCAAGCTTCATTGAGTGCGAGTTGCATATAAAATTCATCGTTCATTGCAACTCCCTTTTATCTAAAGTTTAGTTCCAGTCAAAATAGGTTTTACATGTGTTCAATTCGCTATATGTAAAACCTTCTTCACCTTGCTTCGTTTCTACTACTATGCCATCATTATCTGCAGCAGTAAGTAGTCCTTTAACTTTATTACCATCACCCAATTTGAGTTTAACTTTTTCTCCTATGGCATTTTTAAAATGAGAAGGCTTTACAAGTTTTCGCTCTATCCCTGGCGATGATATTTCTAGACGGTATTGTTGGCTCATAGGAGGATGTACATCTAAAAAAGGAGAAAGTTCATGAGAAATAGTTGCACATAAATCTAATTTAACACCACCTACTTTTGTAATCAGCACCCTATAAATAGTCTCATCAAATTCTGTCACTACTTCAGTGTCATATAGCGATGCACCATTAGCTTCAATAATTTTAGATATTTGTGTTTCAAGATTCATCTGAATTTTCCTCACTTTTCTCATCACTACTCTTACGTGATGCTATCTGCTTAAATAAGTCTTCTATACGACTTACTTTTTCTAGCTGATGGTCAAATTCGAAAGTAAAAATAGGTGCTTTGAACCACCCTTCACTCTGCTTACAATGATTTTGAAGATAAGCTCCTACTTTACGTAGTTGCTTGAGTGCTTCACCTTGTTCTTTTTCATTCAAAAAAGATTTATCTAAATAGACTTTAGCATTTGAGCGTCCTTTAGAACACTTGACATCATTCACAGCTAAACTATTGATACGTTCATCATTTAAACTTGAAAAAGCCTCAGGTAAAAGCTCTTTCAGGACTGACTCTACACGGTGTCTTTTAATCTCTTCTTGTGTCATAAGGGTTAGTCCATAGTCACTTGTTCTTCAACATCTTTATAGGTTTCGATTACATCGCCCTCTTTAATATCGTTGAAGTTTGCAAGCATAATACCACACTCATATCCATTCTTAACTTCTCTTGCATCTTCAGTATGACGCTTAAGTGAAGAAATTGTACTTTCGTACACAACTATACCATCACGTATAAGTCTTGCTTTAGAGTTACGGGTAATAGAACCATCAGACACTTTACATCCTGCAATTGTTCCAACTTTACCAACCACAAATGTCTCACGGACATCTGCTTGACCAGTGACTTCTTCAGAAATAACTGGACTCATCATACCACCAAGAAGTGCTTTTACTTCATCAAGTAAATCGTAGATAATAGAGTATGTACGAATCTCAATACCAAGTTCTTTTGCTTTCTTCTTAACTGCACCCGTTGGGCGAACGTTAAATCCAAGAACGACTGAGTGTTCAGACGCATCTGCAAGTGTTAAGTCACTCTCAGTAACCCCACCCACACCATCATGAATAATAT
>JALULG010000158.1 GCA_027040785.1 bacterium | reverse complement strand
AAAAAAATTTTCATCTTTAATTTTCAAAAAATCAAGATATTTTTTAAGAAACTCATTAAAATAAAATTCCCCGGGTATTTTTTTTAAATCCATTTCTTCCATTGCTTTCAAATACGTTTTATTTATGTTTACATTTTCACTGACATAGTCCAAATCAAAACCTTTTTCTTTTTTTTTTTTTTCAAGTATTCTACCGAAATTTTTAAAAATTTCTTTTTTTTAAACAGACAACATACTTAAATTTAAAAAAATTAAATATTTTTTATATTATCATTTTTGTATTTCAAAATCAATCTTTATTCATTCTCATTTTCAATTTCCGACTCTTCTTTTCTTATTAAAATTTCTCTTGATTTTGAGCCGTTTGGCGGACCAACAACTCCTTGCGCTTCAAGTTCTTCTATTATACCAGCCGCTTTATTATAACCGACCCCCAATCTTCTTTGTAAATAAGAAGTACTTGCCCTGTTACTATCCAAAATAATTTTTATGGCTTGATCAATAAGCTCTTTTCTGTCTTCGTCAATATCTTCACTAAACTCTTTTCCCAAAATATTTTTCTTGGGAGCCAAAAGTTCTTCATCATAATCCGATTCATACCTTTCTTTTAAATAATTTGTCACTTTCCTGATTTCATATTCGGAAACAAAAGCTCCTTGTAATCTTTTCGGTTTTCCAATCTCGGAAGTAATAAAAAGCATATCTCCTCTTCCCAATAATTTTTCCGCTCCGGCAGTATCCAAAATAGTTCTAGAATCAACCAAAGAAGCGACCGCAAAAGCAATTCTGGAAGTGATATTTGCTTTGATCAAACCGGTAATCACATTAACGGACGGACGTTGAGTGGCTAAAATCAAATAAATACCGACCGCTCTAGACATTTGAGCCAAACGAACTATTAATTCTTCAATTTCGTTCCTGGCTATCACCATTAAATCCGCCAATTCATCAATAATTATAATAATACTTTCCATCTCGCCACCTTGTTCACGATAAGAAAAAATATCTCTGGCACCCGATTTTGCCAACACCTCAAAACGCCTATCCATTTCGCCTATCATGGCGCGAAGCATTTTTATGGTATTTTTCGCATCGGTAATAACCGGAATTTTTAAATAAGGAGTGCCGTTATAAACCGGCAATTCAACCCTTTTTGGATCTACCATAACAAACTTTAAATCATTTGGAGAATTTTGATACATCAAACTTAAAATAATACTGTTAATACAAATCGTTTTCCCCGAACCGGTAGATCCGGCAATCAATAAATGAGGATTTTTTGTCAAATCAATCATCCAAACTTTTCCGGCCACATCTTTTCCCAGAGTAATCATTAAATTTGAAGTTCTTTTTTTAAATTCTCTTGAAACAATAATATCTTTCAAATGAACTTTTGCGCTTGTTTTATTGGGAACTTCTATTCCAACCAAAGATTTTCCCGGAATCGGGGCCTCAATTCTTATTGGATGAGCCGCCAAAGCCAATGCCAAATCACTGTTTAAACTGACTATGCGTGATAATTTTACCCCCTCGGCCGGCTTTAAGGTATATTGAGTAACAGTTGAACCAACCCCTATTTTACCCATTTCGGCTTCAATACCGAAATTAGACAAAGTTCTTTTAATAATTTCCATATTGGCATTGATATCCCCACTGTCCGGTTTTCCGCCTCCGCTTTCCAATAAATCAATCGGAATTTTTATTTTTTTTCCAAAAGACTTCTTTTTTTGTATCGGGAGGGAATCTTGTTTTCCTTCCAAATCTTTTTTATCATTATCAATTTCTTTTTTATTAAAATTAAAACCGTTATCATCTTCTTCATCTTCTTCAAAATCGTTTTCCAAATCTTCCTTATCATAATCATCAGCTTTTTTTTCTTCAATTTTTTCTTTGATTTTATTTTTTAATAAAGATAAAAAGGTGATAAATTTTGAATTAATTTTTTTTAAAAAAACAAAACCTTTAAACAAATTATCCAAAGAAGTATTAAAAACCAATAAAATAGAAATTAAAAAAAGCATTATCACAAAAAAACCGCCCGCCCAATAACCGAAAAAATAACGAATCGGATAACCCAAAAGAAAACCGACATAACCTCCATAAGATCCGTTTTTGGCAATATCTTTTAAAATCTCTATTTTGGAAATATTTGTATCAACATTTAAAGTGAAAAAACCAAAAAAACTTAAAATAAAAATATTTATTCCCAAGATGGAAAAAAAATTTAAAGTTTTTTTTCTGTTTTTAA
>JALULG010000157.1 GCA_027040785.1 bacterium | reverse complement strand
ACTTAATTATGATAACATAGGTAAATTATAGCTATTTGACAATACAAATAAAAAAGGAGGAAATTAAGCAATGAGCAAAATAAAAAAAGTTGTGTTAACCGGCGGTCCTTGTTCGGGTAAAAGTACGGCAATTAGCAAAATCGTAGAATTTATTAACAGTCTCGGTATCAAAACAATATCCGTCCCGGAAGCGGCCACAGAACTGAAATCCAATGGTGTTGTTTTGGAAAATTTTAAAAACCCCTCATTATTTCAGAGTTTTATTATTGAAAAAATATTATTTAACGAAAACTTCTTCATGAAAGCGTTAAAATCAGGCAAAAACATTAAGAAAACAGGTGGTTTACTTATTTGTGACAGAGGTATTCATGATTGTTTGGCTTATGCCAATAAAGAATTCATCAAAAAAATTTTATCAAAAGAACACAAATTAAATCTTGAAATGGAATTTACATCAAGATACGATATGGTAATCTGTTTGTCTGTGGCTCCTGAAAAATATTACACAACCGCCAACAATGACGCCAGAGAAGAAAACTACCAAGAAGCCTGTCGTCTTGGCAAAAAAACCGTCATGGCTTGGGTTGGACACCCCAATCTAATACTCGTCGATAACAATTACAATAACTTTAATGAAAAAGTAAATGCGGTAATTCAAAATATTGCCCAATTAATAGGGGTACCCAAACCAATTAGTATTGAACGCAAATATCTAGTAAAAGATAGTATTAAATTAAGAAATTTTCTTGAAAAAGATAAAATAAAAACCCGTTGAGATAGTACAACATTACCTAAAAGGAGACGGAAAAGAGAGGATACGCAAATGGACTCGCGATGGCATTACTACATATTTTTACACTCAAAAAAGCAACAAACCCTCACCTAAAAGAATCAAAAGAGAGGAAGTTATTTCTCAAAAAATATATGAAGATCTCCTTCAAAGAGTTGATCCAAGATGTGCAACCATTAGAAAAATAAGGTATTATTTTGTTAAAAATAATCAATATTTTCGATTAGATATTTTTTTCAACAATATCAATAATTGCATTTTAGAAGTACAAGCAAGCACCGCCCAAACAATAATCAAACCACCAAAATGTTTTGATCTTGTCAGAGAAGTAACAAATGATCCAAAATATTACAACTATAACATTGCTCGCGAATTAGCAAAAAAATAATAAATTAATAAAAATCTTTAAAAATCACACAACCACCAATACAGTAAAAACTTGAGGTGGTTTTTTCTTTTATTAATTTTTTAGTTATATACGAACTTTTATTTAGTTATATACGAACATCTTGACAAAATCTTTTATTTATGCTATAATATTATATATAAAACGTCAAACAGAAATATATGAAAACGAAAAATAATGACATTCATAAAGCGGAAAAAAGGCTGGAAAAAATCATTAAAAACAGTAATTTGGACAAAAAAACACAGAAGTCATATCTAAACTATAACAAAAAATTAATACATTTTATTAAAAAATCTCCCCGAAACATAAATTCTTATGACATTATCCTTTTTTTAGAAAATTTGGTTCAAAAAGGAATGTCCAGATCAACCTTAAATACGGTTCATAGTGCTTTGAAATACTATTATCAAGACATATTACACCGTAAATTCTTTGCTCCTTACGGTAAAATAGCTCGTGCGGAATTAAAAAAACCCAAAATCACTCCTTTAAACGAAAAAGAGATAGAAAAAATTATCAAAAACACTGAAAACGAAAAATATAAAATATTTTTTCTCATAATGATAGAAACGGGCATAAAAGCCGATATTTTACGTCAAATTAAAAAAAAGGACATAAAAATTAAAGAGAAAACAATAAAAATAAAAAACAAAATTTTAAAAATAAAAGACCAAAACATTGAAAAAATCACCAAAAAGCTCTTAAACGATACTAAAGATAATGATTTTTTATTCAAAAATAAACAAAACAAACCGTTATCAATGAGAATAATCCAAAAAAACCTTAAAAAAAGCACTGAAAAAAGCCATATCAATAAAAAAATTACTTGTCAAACACTTAGAGATAATTTTATATTAAAACTATTTAAAAAAGAACTTGATGAAGAAGAAATTCTAAAAAAATCAGGATTTAAATACAAAAGTTCCCTAAAAAAATACAAGAATTATAATGTTTCACGTGAAACATTATAATTCTTTAAAAACTAAACTATTGACTAAACAATTAAAAAATGGCTAAATTAAAACATTATAAAAACTTCTAAAAACTTTTATTTTAAATTTTTAGATAAAAAAAGAATGATTATCCCAAAATACATCAGAGAAATATTAAATACACTAGACAATAATGGCTTTGAGGCCTATCTTGTTGGCGGATCAGTAAGGGATTTTTTGGCTGAAAAAGAAAAAAATTTATCACCAAAAGACTGGGACATTACTACAAATGCTATACCAAAAGAGCTTTTAAATCTTTTTCCGGACAGTGTTTATGAAAATAATTTTGGAACAGTAAAGGTAAAGATAAGAGATAAAAATGAAAATGTTATTGATTTGATTGAAATTACCACTTATCGGACGGAATCCAAATATTCGGATGCACGACGCCCGGATAGAGTAAAATTTAGCCAAAAATTAGAAGAAGACTTAAAAAGACGCGATTTTACGATTAATGCCATAGCTATAAAACTGAAAAACTTAAAATTAAAAGAAATAAAAACAAAAAATAAGAAAGATTATGAAATTATTGACATTTTCAAGGGACAAGAAGACTTAAAAAACAAAATTATCAGAGCGGTCGGTAAACCGGAAGAAAGATTTTCAGAAGATGCTTTGAGAATGATGAGAGCAATTAAATTTGCGGTTAAATTAGACTTTGAAATAGAAAGAAAAACCTTTGAAGCCATCAAAAAAAACGCTATTTTAATCAAAAAAATAGCCAATGAAAGAATTAGGGACGAATTCATAGAAATTTTAAAATCACCAAAACCGGCCAAAGGTGTTGTTTTACTGAAAAAAAGCGGTTTATTAAAATATATAATTCCCGAACTGGAAGAAGGTATTGGCGTTAGCCAAAACAAACACCATATTTACACGGTTTACGAGCATTTAATTAAATCTTTGGAAAAATGTCCAAGCAATGATTATAGGGTAAGATTAGCGGTTTTGTTTCATGATATTGGAAAACCGCGGACCAAAAAAGGCGAAGGAGAAAACGCAACCTTTTATAATCATGATATTGTTAGCACTAAAATGAGCAAAAAAATAATGAAAAGACTGCATTTTTCCAATGAAGACATTAAAAAGGTGGTAAATTTAATAAAACATCATATGTTTTATTATAATGTCGGGGAAGTAAGCGAAGCCGGAGTGAGAAGATTATTGAGAAAAGTCGGACCGGAAAATATAAAAGATTTAATAGATTTAAGGATTTCCGATAGATTAGGCTCAAATGTGCCAAAAGCAAAACCCTATAAACTTAGACATTTTGAATTTCTTATTGAAAAGGTCAAAAAAGATCCAATATCCGTAAAAATGTTAAAAATTAACGGAAATACCCTGATGAAAGAGCTAAAATTAAATCCGGGCCCCAAATTCGGAGCTATTTTAGACTGTTTACTGGCGGAAGTAATTGAAAATCCCAAGAAAAATACTAAAAAATATCTCAAAAAAAGAGCCCAAGAATTATATAAATTAGAGCTAAAAGAGCTCAGAAAACAAGCAATTCAAAAAATCAATGAAAAACAAAAAAAAGAAGAAAGAAAAATAAAGAAAAAACATTGGGTAAAATAAATGTTTCACGTGAAACATTGTTAAAAATATTATTCGTAATAAACCGTCAGTAAACTGGCGGTTTTATTTATAAAAATCATTCCTCTAAATTCATACTGATAATTTGAGATTAGCCCAAAATTTTACTATTTTTACCGCCATCCTAAATCATATACTGAAGATTTTAGTATTATTTTAAGGTTTTGCGTTGAAATTCGCTGCTGTTCTAAACTCTATGTTGAACTCGTTTCAGGATTTCGTTATATCTCCATGTCATCCTGAACATTTCAGGATCTCGTGTTCATCGCATATCACTCTGAACATTTCAGAGTCTCATTGTTTTTAGGTTTTACTCTTTTCCCACGAGATGCTGAATCGAGTTCAGCATGACATGGGGGATACACTGTCATCCTGAATTTATTTCAGGATCTCGTGTTCGTCACATGTCACTCTGAATTTATTTCAGAGTCTCCTGGATTTTAGGTTTTACTCTTTCTCCTAAGATACTGAAATAATACCGAATAAATTCAGCACAAGATTCAGCATGACATAGAGTATTGAGTATGGACACAAAAATAGATAAGTTGTTAGTATTTTATCTTTTTTAAACTAAAATACTATTTAAAATAACATTTTGCCATAAAACATTACTTTAAAGGGTTGTACTTTGAATAAACCGAACAGATTTTTCATAATCTCAAAGTGTTTTGAGATTAATTGTAGATTTTACTTTATTTTAGCCAAAAAGTAATATTTTTACCAACAGGTTACCTACCTTTATACCAAGCATGACAACGAAGACACCACATGTCACTCTGAATTTATTTCAGAGTCTCGTGGTTTTAAGTATTTACCTTCTTTTTTCCGAGATTCTGAAATGTTCAGAATAACAGGGAGCGAAACGAGATGCTGAAATAAATTCAGCATGACATAAAAAAAACGAGATGCTGAAATAAATTCAGCATGACATGGGGAGAGCCACTGTCACCCTGAAATTATTTCAGAGTCTCATGTAAACATATATCATTCTGAACTATTCAGGATCTCGTGTCTTTACTGTCATTCTGAACATTTCAGAATTTCATGTTTTTAGGATTTACTTTTTCCTCAAAATACTAAAATAATAGCAAAATTTTAACACAAAACTCAAAACAACACAATAAAACCAATACAGGGACTGTCGCCAAACCCCGTTTTTGATGAATTTTTTAAATTTCAACCAAGACGCTATTGAAAAAATCGCATAAATATCGTATTGATAAGATTTTTTCAACAAGTCACAGGCGAAATTTGGAAAAATTGGCGAAAATCGGGGTTTGGCGATAGTCCCATATAACAAAAACTTTTAAATCCTCTCCTCTGCTCCTAAAAAATCACAATCAATGTTTCACGTGAAACATTGATTATATTTTCAAAACTGTTAAATTTTTTATTATTTATTATTAAAATAATTATCTATATTTTAAATTATTTTCATTTTTTCCACTTTTCCACTACTTATCCTCAACTTATCCACAGTGATTTGTGGATAAAAAATTCAGATTTATTAAAATCTATTTTTTACGAACGATTATTACTTTTTTAAAAACCCAATATTTAAAAGAAAAAACAATAAAGTTCGCATATAACTAAATATTTTATACCTGTTTATTAAAAAAATTTATCCACAAGAACAAAAAACATCTTCCAAGAAAAAGCTAATAATAAATAGAAGTTATCACCAAATCCTATTTTTGATGATTTTTTTAAATCTTAACCGAAATGATTGAAAAAATCGCATAAATACGGCAATTAATAAGATTTTTTTACAAATCACCGGCAAAATTTAGAAAATTGACGAAAATCGAGAATTAACAACAGTACCAAATAAACATAAAATAAAAAAGGAGCGTTTTTACGCTCCGAAAAAACTATACCAATTGAATCCTCCATTGATTAATCGCGATTAAAGCACTTAAAAACGGGGTTCCATACATTTTACCACAATTAGGGCAATATATTGTATTACCGTCACCCTCTACATCAGCAGAAAAACAACTATTGCAAAACACTCTCCCGCAATCACATTGCAGAGCGGTTCCGCAATCCTCACCACAATCACAACGATTATTTTCATTTAAAACAATAATGTGAAAAATACGCATTTCTACCTCCTTTTTTAAAGGTTTATCTTAAATATGTTAAAGGGTTCTTTTTGACACCCTTTTTCCTTACTTCAAAGTGCAAATGAGGCCCGGTTGACCAACCGGTTGTTCCTTCGGCGCAAATTATATCGCCTCTGTTAACCGCTTGACCGGCCCGAACATATAATTTTGAGCAATGCCCATATAAAGTTACCAAACCATTTCCATGATCAATCCTAATCCTTTTTCCATAACCGGTAGCCCAACCGGCAGCTACTACAACCCCATCTTCAGCCGCATATATCGGGGTTCCGTGTTTACAAGCAATATCCAAACCATGGTGTCTCCAATGAAAATATTGAGTAATTACATGACAACTTGCCGGCCAATGCAATTTGGTTGAACTTTTAACCACTGATTTGATAATTTTTTTCTTTTTTCTAACTATATAATTTGTTCTTTTCGGACTTGTCTTCCTCTCGTAAACCTTTCTGGCGCCCGGAATAATCAATTTTTGCCCGATTTGCAAATTATTGGAATTTTTGATTTTATTTATTTTTATTATTTCTTGCTCGGTCGTATTAAATTTTTTAGCAATCTTAATCAAAGTATCATTTCTTTTTACTTTATAGGTAACTCCAACAGTTGGTAAAATTGCCAATTTTTGACCCGGTTTTATAAAACCGCGACTGTTAAGATTGTTTTCCCAAATAATGGTATTTACCGTAATATTAAACTTTTTAGCTATACTGTAAACAGAATCACCCGTTTGAACCGTATAATAAATAATTTTATCTCGTTTTTTAGGAATAAAATTTTTAGCTTTTGTTTCGCTGTTATTTACCGGTTCCGATTGAATTTCAAATTCATTGCTATCAACCAAAATTTTATCCCTATAAGTCAAAGAATTTTTCCTTTCATCAGAATAGAATAAATTTTGTTTTTTAGAGGCGATTTGTCCAATATCTATTGATTCTTCCACTAATTTTTGCCCGTCTTCAAACTCTCCCGCCTTAACTATTTTATTTATCAAAGCTTTATTGTCAAATTTTATCAAAGAACCTCTTTTTTCTTGCGCCTGAATATTGGAAGTGGCCACAAAAACGGCGATTATTACTACAATAACATGAACAATATATCGCCCGCCGAAAATATACAAAAATTTATTCTTAATCAAAAAAAACTTATTTTTAAAGAAAATCTTAATTTTCCGATAAATATTATACAATTTTAACAAAATAAATCGCCCACCGTATTTATAAAAAAATCTAAAAATTTCTTTTTCTCTTTTTCTGTTAATTCTTCTAATAATTTAAATCTTCCTTCTATATTTATATATGTTAATTCATTATTATATTTTGTATCAATTACATTGATGAACATATTATTAATCCATTTTGTTTTATCTTTTTTTATCTTTTCTATTATTTTGCTTTTAATATCACTTAATGTATCTTCTTTCTCTTGTATTCTTTTTTCTGACATATTTATTTGTTCTTCAATAGTTATTACCCCATTATCGTCTTCTATTGCTGACATTATTTCTTCTTTATATACAAAACCATCAAAATTTATTGCATTAGCTTTTATTTTTCTCATTTTTATCCCTTTATAATTATTTTATAAATTTATTATAAAAATTTTTTTTATAAGTAATATAAACTATATTATT
>JALULG010000156.1 GCA_027040785.1 bacterium | reverse complement strand
TCATTATACTCTAAAAGAGTATTACGTCTAAACAAACAATTTGACGATGCAATAAAATGTCCTGCCCACCCTCTTTCAGTTTTCTTAACTTTCACTTCAATCCTCCTCTTAATAGTTTATTCTCTGCAGGAATCATATATCTCAATTTCGCCATCAACTCTTTTAATTTTATCACTGGTAATGATAATTAAATCACCTTCTTTATGAGAAAAATCAAGAAGAGATTCTAAATCAGGAATCTCTTTAACCCACATTATGCAAGGTTTACCATACCGTATTACCTCTTTTTGGTATGTCTCATCACAAGGTTTTTCATCACTCCATAGACTTGCTCGTGTAACTATAAACTTCATTTTATTACTCCTTATTGATAAAAAAATCTTCACCATTTTTGCCATTTCCATAAACTTGAATTGTATCAAGAGAAGATAATTTTTTAGTTATATTATTTTCTATCATATCCCCATCTATATCATATCCACCTTGATATACATAATGTGCAATCATTTCCAATTCATCACAATACCATATATGACTTGAACGACTATATTTCCATTTACCTCCATACTTTTCTTCAAGCTGTTTGGTTATAGATTTTTTCATCTCAACCCTCCTCTATTGTTTTATAGGCTTCATCTAACTCATCATTTAGTTCATCTATAGTTTTTACCTTTTCATCATTCTCATTCAATAATGAGTTTCCCCAATCTCTTAATACTTGATTAGCGTTTCTCACATTTTCTATATCATCTTCTATTAGTCGCTCTAAATTATCATTAGCATCATCCAATAGATAAACTATATGGTCTATATCTGGCTTTTCTTTTACAATCTCCTCCATAATCCATTTATTATTGTCTTTTATATTTTTTAAAATATCTATTATACCATCTATCATAGGGCAAGTATATTCTACTGGTGCAAAATCAGTCATTTCAATCCTCCTTACTTTACTTCCAAACTTAACTGCCCTAAGTTTTCCAAAACCCTTCTCGAATATCCTCTACTTCCACCACAATACATAACTAAACTTTTCGATAAATCCCCCTTATTTATTTTTATAATATCTTTCAGAATAAAAACACCCGCCCTTATGTTTGTCATAGGATTGTAAAGGTCTCGAACGTTCTTTATAATCCCTGCCTTTTTTAACTGCTCTATATGATTATTAGTAAGATAGATTTGCATTAAACCTATCACCAATGTCTTACCTACCTTGTTTGTTGCCGTAGTATCGAAGTTGCTCTCTTGTTTTATTATACTTGCAACTAAAAGGGGATAAGGTTGTTTTAGAATTATATTTGCATAATTTTCTGCCTGCTGATATGAGCATCTAAAACTGTTCTTGTAAATCCAGTTTATAAGAGCTTGTTTATTTATTTTGTTTACTTTTTTATAGATAATTTCCTTTTTAACAACAGGCTTTACAACAGTTACAATTTTAGGATGTTGTTGTAAATAGAACGCTGTTACCCCCTCTAATATAATTATAGACACAAGTATCAGACAACTGACTATATATCGTCTCATAAATCCTCCCTACACTCGTCTAAAGCGTCGGAATTTACTACTGTAAACCCACACCATACTGGCTCATTATTTATATAAATACTTATAGAATTCCTTGTATCAGGTTCAATCTCAATATCATTTTCGTATAAAACATTCCTTAGCTCCCCCAAAGCCTTTGCTATTTTACTTTTATCAAGCATCTTTAACCTCCATATCCGGCATAGTCTCGCCTGTTATATTATAAATCTCCTGCCAAGCCTGAGCCGTCGTTTTGCCGAGTGATTTCATAGTTTCTATAAAAGTCTGATACACACTTGCGGTAGTTTCGTCATTTACGTTTGCAATATACATATCTGTTTTAAACCCGTGTTCTCTTGCGTGCCAATAATTATACCAATCACTTTGCTCTGAGTAGGCTTTTAGCTGCTCCTTTACATATTTTAGAGGAACTTGATATTTATGCATAATGTCTTTCAGAGTGTAGCTTCCGTTTTGATGCAGATTAGCCCATTCTTCTACAACCTCTCTCGGCATCGTATATTGTTCTCGCTCCTCTTTATTTACCTTATCACATATTTTTTGTGCCTCTTCTTTGGTTTTTACCGTAGCAATATGTTTTGTCCGGCTTGAGTTGTTGCGATATAAGGAATTATACATAATCACCTGCCACCTATTATGACATTTATTTATATATGCGCTCATTATTCTACCTCCTCGGGTACATTAGTTACGGCAAGAGCGAGGCA
>JALULG010000155.1 GCA_027040785.1 bacterium | reverse complement strand
ACCCTAAACAGCAGAAAGACAAACGATAGTGCGTCAGGGGGTTTATATTTATTTGGTATTTTAAGAAGTGTTAATTTTTTTCTTGAGCGACGCAAGGAGTGAGAGAAAAAAGCTTATACACTTCTTCTCTTGTCAACTTAACAAAAGTTTCTGTACACTTTGATATTTATAATTTATTTTATTATGTTTTCTATGTAGTTTAAAATTTCTTTTTTTTGTTTCTCATTTAAAAAAATCATTTTTCTTATTATTTTATTTTCCGTTGTTTCACTTTCTATTGTTTTTCTTATAACTTTCTCATTTTTTGGAGTGCTTTTTTTAAAATTCTTTTCCTGCTCTTTTAAAAATTTCTTATATTGTTCTCTATTACTCTCAACTGATGTGCCCATAATCAGATCCTTTTAATTTTTGTCAATTTCTTTTTTTAAAACTCTTGCTTTTATTTCTGCTCTGTACATTTCTTTTTCTTTTTCTGATAGCCTATTAAAATATTCATTTATTTCGTTTTCATTTTTTATTAAATTTTTTTCGTTTTCTATTCCTTTTTTTACTAATTTTATTAGTTCAGGTTTTGTTTTTTCCCAATTATATATTGTTGCTAATGAAACATTTATTCTTTTTGCTAGTTCTTTTTTTTCCATTTTATTTCCAATTATTAGAAAATTATATATATTTTTATATATTTTATAATATTCTAAGGTTTATAATAGTATTCTACATTTTAGAAATATTCTATTTATTAGAATTTTTTCCTAACCTTTATTATATCAAAAACCTGATATTTAAAGTCGGCTTTTGACCTGAACAAGTCAGAAAAATATTCCACACGGGGGTTTGTAGAACGCCCTCGTGATGTAGTTTATCGTTCTACTACAAGATGTATAAAGGTTCTACCATGCAAACAGTTATCGAACAAGCTTACCAAGCAGAAGTTCTTCTCCGTTCTATTCAATTAGTTACAGTTGGTACAAAGTACCCATTTAAAGATCAAGTTGTCGTTACCACTGAAAATACATATCAAGTTCCTGATATGGATTTGTTTACCTATACACAACGCATTGATGTTGTTATTCCTTCCGATTCAAAGCTTGAAGCTTTCCGTTTAGTTAAAGATTTAAAAACTTATTTTAAATCTGAAAAAATGCTTCCTTTAAATGTTGGTGTTTTTCAAAAGCCTTGGTTAAAAGAAAATCAAAAGGCCAGGAAGCATTTTGCATACACTATTGATAACGCCGGTGTTTATTTAAAGCTTCTTCCTGAATTAAAAAAAGATAAAACACTTGATTTTCATCTAGGTTCATCTCCTGTTGAGAGTTCTTGCATTTCTAATGGTTTTGATTTAACTTATCAAGTTCAAAACTTTAGAATGGAACATCTATTCATGAGCGAAGATTTTGACGGTCGTCCTCTTGATGAGCCTTTTTATCGTCTTACTCTTTACACTGCTTCTATTTTTGAAAATGAAGATGAAAAAACTAAAGAAGTTACACAAACTGAAGAACTTGTTCTTTTTCATATTAAGGGTGAGAGTGAAAAACAAATCATTGATTTAGCTAATCGCTTTAGTGTTATGTCTAGGAGTAAAGAAATAATATCTCTCAAGGCCTCTTTTCCAAAAGTTGAGCGAGATTTTTACTCTGTTAACTGCTCAAATAGTGCTTTTGAGATTTTAGAAAAATTAAAAAAGTCTGATAAAAAAGCTTCTTAGCTCTTCCTACAAAGGGCACTTTTTTTAGTGCCTTTGATAGGGGCGAGTTTCGCCTACTACATTTTAAGGGGTTCTTTATGAATTTTTTTCGTAAAGTGGTTTGTCTTGGTAAGAGTATGATTGCAAAAGTGCAGTCTGGTTATGTTGCGGCTGCTGCTGCCGTTGGTATTGCTTTGGGTGGTGCTGTTCCTGCTCATGCTGATTTAGCTACTGATTTAGGAGCTGTTACAACTACGGCTACAACTGGTCTTGCTACTGTTAGCACAAATCAAGTATCTATTATGCAAGCTGTTTTCGGTTTGATAATTTTTGCTATTGGTTTCGGTTGGCTTGTTTCTTCTATGAGAAAAAAATAGGCTTGGTTCGAGGGGCTTAGCCCCTCTTTTTTAAAGGTTTTGTTATGATTGATACTACTATTATTACTTCTACTCTTGTTTCCTTAGTTTCAATTTCTATTTTGTTTCTTGGTTTTTCAATTTTTGTTGCTCTCTCAAAGAAGAGATAATTATGAAAAACATATTTTTTATACTTATTTCTTCTCTTTTATTTTTTACAAGTTTAAA
>JALULG010000154.1 GCA_027040785.1 bacterium | reverse complement strand
GTAAAAATTCCCAATAAAGTAAAAAATAAACTTAAATAAAATATCCAAAAAGCGAATTTCTCAGTTTCAAAAGGATTAACAAAAAAAACAATCGCCCCCAAAACGGAAGAAGAAATGATTGTCGCCAAGAACATAAAAATCAAATAAGCCCCAAAAGACATAATCTTAAACTTTAAATCACTTTATTTTTTATTATAATAACAAGAAAAAAACTTTTTTACAATAATTTTTTTTGCAATTCTCGCTCTTCTTCGGAAAAAATTTTTATCTTTCCATATTCCCCGTCAAAACCGGGTTTAATAATTAATTTTCCCTCCCGAACCCTTTTAATTCCTTCGGTAATTTTTTCACCGGCGATTTTCTGTATTTTTTCATAAGACAAACTCAATAAAATATCAAGCTCATTCCCCAATTTATTGATAATTTTCTTATACTCGTTTTGAACTCTCTTACTTTGTCGACTTTTAATTCCCAAACTATCGGCGATGATTTTATCCAATTCTATCAATTTAACAAAAGGAATGGCATTTTTCGGTTTAAAGCCCAATTCTCTATCCGCCAATTCATCAACCCGATAAGAAACTCCTATGGTTAAAGGCTTCTTGCAAACAGGACAAATTCCTTGATATTTTTTGGTTTCTTTTGGCGAAAAACTTATCCCACAACTTCGGTGTCCGTCAAAATGATACATCCCTTCTTCGGGATAAAACTCTATTGTAAATAAAAAACGCTTTCTGTCTTTTTCTTCAATAATCTTTTTTATTTCTTGATAAGTAAAATCTTTTAAATCAAAAACATTTGCCTCCCGACCAAGATTTGGCAAAGAATGAGCATCTGAATTTGAAATTAAAGTAATCTTGTCTAATTGAGAAAGTCGCCAATTCATTTCCGGATCGCTGGAAAGTCCGGTTTCAATCGCTTTGATTCTCGGCGTCCATTTTCCAAAACATTCTTCCAAAGAATCAAAACCCGACTTTGATCCAAAAACAGCGAACCAAGGTGTCCAAGCATGAGCCGGAATAATCATAAAATTATCATCTATGGAAAAACAAATTTCACACAAATCTTGAGCGCTCATTCCCAGAATCGGACGACCATCAGAACGAATATTATATTTTTTGTCCAAATATTCGTTTAGTTTTTTAACCGCTTTTAAATTTGGAGCCAAAACAACAATATGTAAACGACGCACCTTTCCGTTAAATTTATAAACCAAGGCCAATTCGGTCCCCAAAATAAATTTCGTATCCGCCACCACTCCGTAAAAATCATTATCTTTAATTTTAAACTCGTCTTTTAATTTGAATAATCCGCTATTATCAATTTCCACTAACTTATTTTCTATATCCAAAAACCATTGCGGATAAGTAAAATCACCCGTAGCCACAATGTTTACGCCTTTAATGGCGGAATATAAATCAATATGCTCCAAATCCAACAACGGCGAACAAGCGCGCGAGTATTTGGAATGAATATGTAAATCTAAAATTTGTTTCATAAAAAAAGATAAACTAAATTCAGTTTATCACCTTAATCTTTTTTGGGCAAGAAAATTATTAAAACAACTAATGTTTTATATTAATTCTGTTATCATTCTGAACATTTCAAGATCTCGAATCAAACACTGTCATTCTGAATTTATTTCAGAATCTCATAGATTTTAGTTTTTCCTCTTTCAACGAGATGCTGAACCAAGTTCAGCATGACATGGGGGCGATTCAGCATAGCATGAAGAGTTCAGAATTTCGGATCAAACACTGTCATTCTGAACTTGTTTCAGAATCTCATGGTTTTTAGGTTTTACTTTATTTTACGAGATGCTGAAATAAATTCAGCATGACATAAGGATAAATTTTTATTTGATATTTAGTCTTTTTTATATTAAGATGATAACAATGTATAAATATCATATTATGAAAATTCATCATATAGCAATAACCGTAAACAACCTCGAAGAAAGTATAAAGTTTTATACTCAAATTTTAGGGTTTGAAATTGTTAAAAAATTTACCAAAAAAGACATGAAAGCGTCTGTCTGTTTTATAAAATTAAATGATTTTCAAATAGAATTATGGCAATTTCAAGACATGAAAAAAAATATCGAATCACTAAACGATATTAAAGTTAGAGGTATAAGACATATAGCTTTTGCGGTTGATAATCTGAAACAAAGCATTTCTCAATTAAAAGAAAAAGGAATAAAATTTTCAGAACCAAAACTTGGCGGCAGCGGTCATTACTATTCTTTCACGACAGATCCCAACGGAATCCCTTTGGAATTTTATGAAAAATAAATTTTTAATTTTTAAAAAATCTATATTATAATATAGATTATAATATAGATTTCTTTATCCGCGAAATAGTATCAATTATAAATCATTATGAACAATAATGAAAAAAACGACTCATTGATTGAAACTTCAACAAGCTTAACAGAATCCGCAAGTATTGAAAATGAAGTAATTAATTACGATCAATTATCAGAATTGGAAAAAATATTTAATTGCGATCAAAAAAAACTTAAACCGGCAATAAATTCCGCTTTTGAAAAAATACTCTCCAAAGCTGAGCCAGAAAAAGACAAAGAACATTTGAAAAAATTAATTACGGAAAGTGAAAAATATATTTCTGAAAAACAAAGAAACAAAGATAATAAATTTGTTCACGGAACAGGCACAGACGCTCTCTTCGGCATAATTGAAAAAGGCAAAATTATCAGACGGGGCTCGGAATTTGGCGGAGCCGATGTTGAAATGGGACATCAAATAGACAAAAAAGACGGTAAAAACGAAACATATACATCTGTTTCGGAAAATCAAACAATGGGTATGGCTTTGTCTTATTTTTACGCCCGCGGCTTTGCTCGTCCCGAAACGATCAATACCCTTAATATTGACGCCAATCAAATCAATCAATCAAATGTTGTTTTGGAGGCTTGGGATAATCTTTCTGAAAAAGAACAAAAACGATTAAACAAAGAATATAATTTTTCCAGAGAAACTCTTGAAAAAATCAGCGAACGTCCTCATTATTTTGAACCGGCAATAGAGGAGGATAAAATTTTTGTATATCAATCAATTTTAGAAAGACTTAAAAATAATAAATTACCAAAAGCTCCCGAAAAATATATTAAAATGCCGGAAGTTCATCATCTGTACGGAAATGTTACGAATAATGAAATTATTGAAAAAATTATGCTGGCAATTTCCTCAGCTCTTAAAAAATATCCGGACAGTATTGAAAGCTTTGTAAATGATTTTGAAAATAAATTAGAAAGAACAAAATCAAGATTGGAAGAATACAAAAAACTTTCGCCAAACGAACAAAAAAGAAAAACTCATCAATTGCCCGTAATTTTAACTATTAAAAAAGAAGGTATAAAAAATTTCCAAAAAACAAAAATTGAAAATGGTACGGAAAAACCGATTCATCCATCCGGGCAGGAGAGAAGAATATATGAAGATGTAGATATAAAAAATATTTCCGAGATTCAAGTACCGGAAAAAATAATCCCCGAACTTAAAAGAAAGATTAAAGAAAAAATTGATTCCACTAAGGACCCCGAAACGAGTGAACACTTAAAAAATATTAAAATTGTACCACTGGAATTTTATGAAATTGAAAGAATCGTGCGAAAAGAAGTAAATAAAAGAAAATAAAAAATATTTATAAAAACAAAAAATAATTTAGAAGCAAACTCTCTGTCTTAGTCTATTACAAAAGAATAAATAAACGAAAAACTCTGACATTATATCAGAAACTCTTTCTCACTACTTATTCCAAAAGACTATGATCAACACGACCGATTTGGGCTTGGTTTTTTATAAATTTAAGTAATATCAAATTTTAGGAAAATTTAAAATTTTATAAATCATCCAGAATTCCGCTTTCCGGAATTTTTTCTTCTTTCACTTTTTTCTTTTCTCTGAAAAATTTTTTAATCCCAACGTTTTTTTTCGATTTTAAAATTTTGTATTTTTGAACCGGTTTTTTTAAACGAGAATCAAGCTCCTCCCAAACAAACAAAGCGGCATTATCATCAACCGCCAAACAAATACCGGGTGTATTTAAAATTATTTTTTTAATACTTTTTTCTCTCACTTCTTTTTCCCTGATATTATGTGGACTAAAAATAATTGATTTTTCAGATCTTAACAAATCCAAAGCTTTTATTTTTCCAAACAATTTACTATCCTTTGTATTAACAACCGAATCACTAACCCCATAACGAAACCAACAAATAGCACCGGCTGATAAACCGGCAAGTATAATTCCGCTTTTATAAGCTTTTTTTAAAATTTTATCAACGCCAATCTTTTTCCAAAGATTTAACATTTTTAAGGTGTTTCCTCCGCCAACATAAATAATATCCGCTGACAAAATTTTATTTAAAATAATTTTTTTATTTAATTTTTCCTTTTCTTTGATCAATAACAAAAAATCAACTTGACATCTTAATTTTTTACCATATATTTTTTGAAAAGTATCACAATAAGCTTCAGCATCATTACTTGCCGTTGGAATAAATAACACCCTCGGTTTCCTTTTTCCCGCTAATCGTACAATCTCTTTATCAATCAACAATGTATCTAAATCCCCGATTTCCCCTCCTCCAATTGCTATAATTTTTTTCATAATATTTGTTTAATTAATTGATATTTTAATTATACATTTAAAAATGTTTTTTGTAAAAAAAAGCCTGATTATCAATAATAATCAGGCTATTATAAAATCCGCATTTTAATTAATTTTATTACGGATACAATCTATTTGGTCCGCGATATACATATGTAACTTCACGGACATTTCTTTTGTTTAACATCATCATTAAAATCCTAGATAAACCAATACCCATTCCACCATGAGGAGGACAACCATACCTAAAAAAATTAAAATAATGCTCTAATGGACCATGATCAAGACCATGTTCAGTCGCTTGTAATTTTAATTTATCAATTCTGTGCTCTCTTTGCGCTCCGGTGGTAATTTCAATACCTTTCCATAAAAGGTCGAAGCTCTCTGTTAGCCTAGAATTTTCGTGGGATCTCATATGGTAAAAAGGACGTACATCAACAGGATAATTTGTTACAAAAACAAATTCATGACCATATTTTGCTTTAATATATTCACTCAATAATTTTTCTCCTTTAGGATCAAGATCTGCCTTATGACTAATCAGATGCCCTTTGGCTCTTAAAATATTCCTTGCATCAGCAAGTGTGATCCTCGGAAAAGGCAATGATGGAACAATAAGTTCAGTACCAAATGTCTTTACGATTTCATTACCATATTCTTTGGAAACAGCCGAAAGAATATAAGCAAGCCAAGATTCTTCGATTTCCATTAAATCCTCGCAAGAATCAATCCATGAAACCTCCATATCAACAGAAACAAATTCCGTATCATGACGAGATGTAAAAGAAGGGTTTGCTCTAAATACTGGACCAATTTCAAATACTTTATCAAAACCGGCACTCATTGCCAATTGTTTGTAAAACTGTGGGGATTGTGCAAGATAAGCTTTTCTTTTGAAATAATTTATTTCAAAAAGCTCAGAACCAGATTCACTTGCAGTCCCCATAAGTTTTGGGGAGTGAATTTCAATAAATCCTTCCTTGTCCCAATATTCACGCATGGCCCTCTCTAAAGTACTTTGAATTTGAAAAATTAAAAAATTTTCTTTTTTTCGTAAACTAATCTGCCTCCAATCCATTTGTTTTTCAAGAGACGAACTATCGTTAATCGGCAAAGGTGTTTCAGCAATACTACTAATGCTAATAGAATCAATACGGATCTCAAGTCCGCCTAATTTCACATTTGAAGCTTTAACCACTTTACCTATAACAATCACTGTTGATCCTGGAGTTAAAGTACTAATTCTAGAGGCTATAAGCTCGTTAGAATTTTTTGTATGTACAATTTGTACTTTACCACTATGATCACAGAGAATAACAAATTGCATTCGTTTTTGATCACGAATCTTATCTATAAAACCCATTACCTGTACCGTTTTTCCTACGTACCTACACAAATCTTTTACCAAAATACGTTTTTTCATAAAAAACCTCTCTTTTTATCGTTTTATTTTTCTAATAAACTAAACAATACTAACAACACGTCTTTCTCTAACGCTCAACCTCTTTTAAAAGTTATGTCAATTATGGATAAATATTTCGACGAACTACTCGAGGAAAAGGTATAGTGTCACGAACATGTGGAATATTAAGCAGCCAGCGAATTAATCGCTCTAATCCCATACCAAAAGCAATATGAGGAACGCATCCAACACAATGAACATCGCGAATAAATTGATATCGGGAATTATTAATTTTCCCTTTTTCCGTTAATCGCTCATCAAGCATTAATGGATCGTATATTTTTTCAGCAACACCTAATAATTCTCCACAACCGTTACTAGCTATAAGATCAGCCACCATCGTTATTTTACTATCATCAGGATCAATAACATATGGGAAAGGTTCTACGCTTCGCGGAATACCAATAATCCAAAAAGGACTATCATATAATTTGGATAATTCTTTTTCCTCCGCAGTACTTATACCTTTATCAAAATCCGCATCAAAACCCTTACTTCGGAGATACTTTACAGCCTTTTCATGAGTAATTCGTGGAAATGGAACTTTTAAACCATCTAAGCATAACTCTGTATTTAAAGTATCTAAAATATTCTGACATTTCTCTTGACATTGCCGTATAATATAAACTATTATGTCTTCTACTAATGCGATAATATCTTCTCGATTACCAAAAGCAATTTCAGCTTTTATATGCCAATACTCCATTAAGTGCCTTTTACTCCGCGATTCTTCACCTCGAAAACTGGGTCCCATATTAAAAACACGCTCAAAAGCATGTACGGCGGCCTCAAGATAAAAGCCTGCACACTGCGATAAAAAAACACTCTCACCACGAACATCAATAGACATTGCGGTTTTTTCATCATACAATGGTACCGGGGTTAGAATTGGGGCATCGAATTCGACAAATCCATTTTGATAAAACCATTCACGAACAATTCTCATTAAGTTAGCCCGAAAACGAAGAATTGCCATAATTTTTGGATTACGTAAATAAATATGTCGAAATTTTAATATTTGTTCAGTATACCTATCGTCAAAAATATTAAAATTACTACGCGGAGATGGGCTTAACGATAAAACAGCTTTTCCAATTATTTCAAAAGATGTGACGTATATCTCTCGTATTCCTGTAGGACCTTTTTTAACCTTACCAATTACCTTAACAGCCGATTCCAATGCCACCCTAGAAAAACAATTAAACAACTTTTTTCCAACGAAAGATTTTTCAATAACAATCTGTATAAAACCAGTTGAATCCGCAATATCAAAAAACAAAACATTTTTATGTTTTCTACGCCTTGAAACCCATCCATAAAGCAGTACTTCCTCATCATTACCATACTTTTTAATATCGGAAATGTATACTTCTTTCATAATTATAATACCTCCTGTTTTATGGTTTATTGTTTAACAAACAACAATAATAACAAATATTAATAAAAATAAACGGCTTTTAATGATTCTATTAAATTATCAATG
>JALULG010000153.1 GCA_027040785.1 bacterium | reverse complement strand
GTTTTAGATGATAATTTCAAATATTCATAAATTTCTAACAATATTTTAATTTTTTCTTTTTCCTCTTTATTTATTTTTTTAATATTCTCCGAATGAGTTAAATATTGAATTTGCTTAATTTTCTCCACCGAAGAAGTTCCGACATTAACAATATAGTCTTTTATCCAATTGCTCACGGTCGGAGAAAACAAATGATCGTTAATCAATAATTTTTTACCGGTTATTTTTTCCTCGTTTTCTTCCAAAGCTTTCTTTAATTCTTTTTTTAATTTATCCCTATCATCAAAGGAAACCAAATTAATCATTTTAGCTTTTAATTTTCTTAACAAATCATAATCCTGTAAAGAAAAAATCATTGTAAAATTATCCCTAAATAAAGCGACAATTTCTTTTTCTTTTAACAGAGGCAAAGCGACAAATTTTGCTTTATTTGTTATTTCGTTAAATATATCAATTTCAATATTTTTTTTAATTAAAACTATTTTTTCCAAAAAAACAATCGCTTGTTTTACATCATCTGTTAAAACAATATTGTTTAAAATCTTTTTTATCCTTTTTAAATCTTTATCTTTTAACATATTAAAATTTATTCACTTTCATTATTTTTTATATTTTCTTCCAAATCTTTAAGAACTCCATCAATGTTCATACCTGATTCTTCGGATGCGCCTCCGGCTCTTTCTTCAATAGCCTTTATCAATTCTTCACTAATACCGGCTTTTCTCATTGCATCCTGAGACTCCTTGCTGGCCAAAAATTTAGCCGCATTTAATTGCCCATTACTTCTCCACTGCGCTATCCCTCCATCATTATCCATTAATTTTAAAGTTACCAAACCGCTTTTACTTAACCTCCAATGTCCGTTTTCGTCATAACCTCCATAAGCCAAACGATTATTGTTTCTAACCAATGATTGGGTGTGTTCTTTAAACATTTCATTGTTTGTAGCCATAATTTTTTCTTTCTCACTGGTTTTTTTCCATTCACCGTTTTCCATTTTAAACCCTCCGTACATATCCCAATGTCTAACGCCCTTAAGAATTTCCGAAACATCGGCGCCTAAAGCATAAGCATCGCTTTTTTTGAAACCGGCATATTTATCGCTATTTTTATCACTCAAATCATCCATAAATTTTTGTAAACCTTTATAATCGGTACTATAACCAAAATTGGCCAAAAATTCATTGGCATCACCGTTAGATGCCATTTTTTTCAACAATGCCGTAATCCTAACTTTATCTTTTTCTTCTATAGCCTCTTTTAACATTGAATTTAATATATCTGAATTTTTAATATCTGAAATTTTTGACATTTCTTCTCTTACCAATCTATCCCTGGCTGAAGCGGCATCAAAACTGTATTGCGGAGTATTTTTCCCGATTGTATCTTTCAAGGCCTTTTTTCTGGAATCAATCATAGACAAATCATTGTCTCGAACAAGTTTTTGGAAATTTTCCTGATAATCATCAATTATTTTTTTAACGTTTTCATCCGTTTGGGCTTTTTCCGTATTTATATTATTATTATAAGCATCTTCTGAAAAATCAATCCTATCTTTTAATTCTTCTAAACTTTTCTCAAGCAATTCTCGTTCCTCATCGCTCATATCTTCCAAAAGTTTATCCTCCAACTCATCCCTTTCATTCCATAATTTATCTAATTCATCTGCTTGTTCTCTTTTGGTTTTATTGACAAAACCGCTTTTGAATCCTTCTTGTTCAAGTTTTTCTCCTGTTTGTATTCTTTCTTCCACTTCCCCTTTTTTCTTCTCCAATTCCCTTTTTTTATCTTCACTAATCCCGGCACTGTTTAATTCCCTATCAATTTCCGCTCTCTGCGCTCTTAATTTTTTTAATTTTTCTCTTTGTTCTTTATTATCGCTTTTAATAAAATTTTCTCCGAATTCCAACTTGTTTAATTCTTTCATAGCTTCTTTTCTGTCTCTGGTCATTTGCTTCCCTCCTTTTCTTCTTTCGTAATATCCTTCTTTAAAGTTTTTCCAATTTGCAATATAATTCCAAGCTTCTCCCGGGTTTCCGCTCATAGCCAAAATACCATGTAAGCGCCCTCCTTTTGATTGAGCATCACTGGCAGCTCTTTGTCCAGCCAAATAATCTTTAGCTCTATTACTAGCTCTTTGTGCTTTTACCCCCTCCCAAACTCTTTTAAAATTTAAATCAATTCCTGTTTTGGCATGCAATTTATCAACCCCCAAATTTAAAGCGGCCTTCGAAGCTGTTAATGGAGCTCTGGTAGCTCCTCTCATAAATTTATCCCCCTTGGTTGTTATCATATTATAAGCTCCGCCGGCAACTCTGGCAGCCAAACCGCCCAATTGTTGAGCCACTACCAAAGAAGCCATTAACATAATCGAGCTCAATAAAAAAGCACCCATCACCGCCGAACTGCCAATAGCCGCCAAACCAACCTGTGTATTATTGGGTAAAGTACCAAAAACATGACTATGAGTTGCTTTGACGGTTTTTAAACCAAGCCAAACAAAAAAAATCATTACCGGTCCGGTAGTTGTCCATTTGGTAAATTTTTGCCACCATTGACTGGCATAAGCATGTCCGGCCGGAGAAGCGGAAAAAAGATAGGCAAAGGGGGATAGAATAATCAAAACCCACAAAGCCACAATCCTGATCAATAAAATAATCGTAATAGCACTGACAACCACCAAAGCGATTAAAGAAACCAATAAAGCCAATATAATGGTAATGGCAATGCTCCAAGCGCTTACTTCATCGGCCTCTTTGTTTCTCAAAGATTGAAGTTGATCACTAAAATTAATATCCATTGAAAGATAAGCATTAATACCCAAAGCATCCATAAAGCTACTTGCTCCGCCCGATCCGCTCAAATTAGCTATTCCATTCACAAAAGTTAACATAACCACTTCTGAAGCATCTATCAAAACGCCGGCAATTACTCGGGAAAAATTTATTAAAATCGCCATTAAAATTAACTTTGGCAACCAAGTCCGATAATTATAACTTTGAATTTGCAAAATGGAAGCAACCGCAATAATCAATAAAACCAAAACAAAACCCATATTACAAAGATCCACGACAATTCGCCAACCGGTAGTTACCGGTAACTCATAAATAAAATTATTATATTCAGCAATAGACATCATCAACTCAACAACTAATCCTATCAGCTTACCTACAACTCCGACAGCGACATAAACAATGGTCGACAAAATATCAAGAAGTTGCCCCTCCCAATACCCTCCTATGCCACCACTGGCGGCATTAGCAAAAAAAGGCATAAAAACAATACCCAAAACAATCAATAAAATAAATATTTTTTTGTTTTTAAACTTGACAAAATTCATTAAATCTTATATTATGTAATATAAAAAAATTTTTACGAACCTTTAACTTTCACTCCCTTTTTTTTATAAAAAGGGGAAAGGAGAATATAATGAAGAAAACCATTCTTACTTTAACTCTCGGCACACTACTGTTCGTCTGCTCATCGGCTCTCGCCACCGACGACTTTGCGGACAAAAACTTAACGTCAAAAGAAAAAAAACAAGTCTGGCGCGATTCTCTCTACGGGATGAGAGAGCCACGCCCTCCGTTAAGACATCGGATGGATAAAATTTATCCACCCATTGTTCTTTCCGAAGGAAAAATGGTGATCTATCCTATAAGAATAGGTCTCTTAAACCTATTATGCGAAATATATCGCGGGAAAAAGACCTGCGATTATCGCGAAATTAAAACCATAGAAAAAATAACAATCTATGTCAAAACCCAAGAGGGATATTGGCGTAGATATAAATCATTGCAATTGAACGACCCGGAGATTCGAAACTTCCCGGGATTATACCAGAAAGTTATTGAAGAAACCGGAGGGTTTTCAGTAGATCCTTCGGAAATGCCTAGATTTTAACTCTCCCCCTCCTGTTTTACGGGAGGTTTTTTATTTGGGAGCAATTGTAAGATTCATTATATATAAATATATCATAAAAATAAAAAATTAACAATCAAAGTATTTACAAGCCGAAACATATCTATTACAATAAAAACAATTTAAAATTAAAATCAAAATATGTCTTTTTACGTAATAAAAGGCCCGAATAGATTACGAGGTGAAATCAAAGTTGCCGGCGCCAAAAACGCCGCTTTAAAGTTTTTAGCGGCCACTATTTTAACACAAGGAGATAACGAAATCAAAAATATTCCCGAAATTAATGATATTAAAAAATTAATTGAAATTTTAGTTGATTTGGGAGCGAAAATAAAAAAAGAAAAAAATAAATTTATCATTTCAACCGATAAAATTAAAAAAAGTAAAATAAACGATGATTTGGGCAGAGAGTTACGCGCCTCAATTATTTTGGCCGGACCAATGTTAGCTCGTTTTAAAAAAGTGACCATTCCTCATCCGGGCGGTTGTTTAATCGGTAAAAGACCGATAGATATTTTTATCAAAGGACTGCAATCATTTGGCGCAAATTTTACGGAAAACGGCTCCTCTTACACTTTCAAAGCCGAAAAACTGAAAGGAACCACTTATCTTTTTCCCAAAATCAGCGTTACCGGAACGGAAACTATGATGATGACCGCTGTTTTGGCCGAAGGAAAAACAATTCTTAAAAATTGCGCTCAAGAGCCGGAGATTCCTTCTTTGGCAAAATACTTAAATGCTTGTGGCGCCAAAATCAAAGGAGCCGGTACCTCAACTATTACAATTGAAGGAGTAAAAAAACTAAAAGCCGGCAAAACAAGTATAATGCCCGACAGAATAGAAGCGGGTACTTTTGTTGTTACCGGATTGCTGACCAAAAGCGAAATTATCATAAAAAATTGTGAACCAAAACATTTGGAAAATTTTCTATACTACATTCAAGAAGCCGGAGGAAAATTGGAAATAGGCAAAGATTATATTAAAACTTTTCCCAGCCAAAAATTTTATCCCGTTGACATTATCACTCATGAGTATCCCGGTTTCCCAACAGACCTACAAGCGCCTTTCACATTATTAATGACCCAAGCTATGGGACAAAGTTTAATACACGAACCGATTTTTGAAGGTCGTTTATTTTTTACAGATAAATTAAATCAAATGGGCGCCAATATTACCATGTGCGATCCTCACCGCGTTATTGTTAACGGTCCAAATAAATTATTCGGCAAAAAAGTTGACAGTCCGGATTTGCGTGCCGGCGCAACTTTGATTTTAGCCGGCTTAATAGCCGAAGGAAAAACAACTATCGGCAATGTTTACCAAATTGAAAGAGGCTATGAAAATATTGTGGAAAAATTGAGAAATATTGGAGCAAATATTGAAATACAATCATAAATATGCTTAGAAAAAAAACCAAAAAAATAAAAGTTGGGAATATTTTTATTGGCGGCGACGCCCCTATTTCAATTCAATCAATGACAAATACCGATACCAATGATATAAACAAAACGGTTGATCAAATTAAAGAGCTTATTCAGGCCGGATGTGAAATAATCAGAGTGGCCGTTCCAAATATGAAAGCCGCTCAGAAATTAAGTAAAATAAAAAAACAAATAAATATTCCTTTGGTGGCGGATATTCATTTTAGCGCGGAAATCGCCTTGGAAGCGATCAAACAAGGAGTTGATAAATTAAGATTAAATCCCGGAAACATAAACTCGGAAGAAAAAATTAAAAAAATCGTTTCAGCGTGTCAAGAAAAAAATATTCCGATCAGAATCGGAATTAACGCGGGATCTTTGGAAAAAGAAATATTAGAAAAACACACCCATAAGGCAAGCGCTCAAGCAATGGTGGCTTCAGCTGAAAAACATATTAAAATATTGGAAAAACATCATTTTTACAATATCATAATATCTTTGAAGGCGTCGGATATTGAAAGAACCGTAGAAGCTTATAAAATATTAAGTAAAAAAGTTGATTATCCAATGCATATCGGAATTACGGAAGCGGGAACTTTTTTAAGAGGAACGATTTTATCATCAATAGGACTTGGTTATCTTTTGTATGAAGGAATTGGCGATACTATCAGAGTTTCTTTAACCGCTGATCCGATAGAAGAAATAAAAGTCGCCAAAGAAATTTTAAAAGCTTTAAATTTAAGAAAAAAGGGCATAACTATCACCAGTTGTCCGACTTGCGGTCGCACGGAAATTGATTTAATCAAATTAACCCAAGAAGTTGAAAACGCCTTAAAAGATAATCCCAAAAATATTCATGTGGCTGTAATGGGTTGTGTTGTTAACGGCCCCGGAGAAGCCCGTGAAGCCGATCTGGCCATTATCGGCGGGAAAAAAGTCGGCTTAATCACCAAACATGGAAAAATTATTAAAAAAGTTCCGGAAAAAAATTTATTGTCGGAATTTTTAAAAGAAGTGGAAAAATATGAAGATAACAATTAGCCAATATGCCGGTTTTTGTTTCGGAGCCAAAGAAGCCTACGAAACAACGATTAAAATCGCTCAAGAAAACAACAAAGATTTATATATCTTGGGAGACCTTTTACATAATAAAGATGTTATTGAAAAGATTAAAAATTTAGGCGTTAAAAAAATTTCCAATATTAATGAAATGAAAAAAGGACGTTTAATTATCACTGCTCACGGAGATGGAGAAAATATTTTTAAAATTGCCCAAAAAAAGAACATAGAAATTATCAATACCACCTGTCCGAAAGTAATCAAAATACAACAATTGGCAAAATTATTTTCCCAAAAAAAATATACGATTATTATTTTTGGTAACAAAAATCATAAAGAAGTAAAAGGGATAAACGGTTGGTGCAAAAATAAAGCCATTATTATTGAATCTTTAAATGAAGCTGAAAAAATAAATTTTCAAAAAATTGATAAAGCGATTATTGTTGCTCAAACAACTCAAAAAACAAAAAAATACCAAAAAATTGTCAATTTTTTAAAAGAAAAAATCAAAAATTTGGAAATATTTGATACCATTTGCGATGCCACCAAAAACAGACAAAAAGAATGTGAGATAATTGCTCAAAATAATGAAGCTATGATAGTTATCGGCGGAAAGCATAGCTCTAATTCAAAAAAATTAGCCGAGATATCTCGAAAAAATAACCTGAACACTTTTTTTGTTCAAAACATCAAAGAATTACCTTTAGATAAAATCAAAAAATATAAAACAATCGGGATTACCGCCGGTGCTTCAACTCCGAAAAAAATCATTAAAGAAATCTACAATACTCTAAAAAACTTATAATATGTCATTAAAATTTCGTCGTTTTTTATATATTTCTTTTATAATAATATTTATCTTTCTTTCAATAATAACCGTCTTTTACGCCAGCGGTTGGCGTTTTTACCCCAAGAAAGAAAAATTTGAAAAAAACGGAGGGCTTTTTATGGCGATTCGCCCGAAAGAAACAAGTGTTTATATTAACGGAAACTTTAAAGAAAAAACCGGATTTTGGAAAAGCTATTTCCGAACAACAGATTTGCTACCCGGTAAATATACGATAACTTTAAAAAAAGGAAATTATCACACTTGGGAAAAGAGATTAAAAGTGGATGCGGAAAAAATAAATTTTTTCAACAACATAATTCTTTTTAAAAAAAATATCCAGGCAAAACCAATTTCTTATATATCTGAAGATTCGCAAGTAGTTGTTTCAACCTCAAAAAATTTAATTATCGGACATCAAAATAAAAATATTTTCGAACTTTTCTCTTATAATTTAAACGG
>JALULG010000152.1 GCA_027040785.1 bacterium | reverse complement strand
CGCTCGTAAATCAGTAAAAGGAGAAATTTTACGTGTAAGCGGTAAGGTATGTACCTTTAAGCCGGTTGTTTTTTCAATTTCGGGGATTTCTTTACCTTCGGCACTTGCCAATACAACTTCTATCCCATTTTGCATCATATATTGGGGCTGCCCTTGCAGGAGTTTTTGTAAAGAAATGGGGACGGTGGTGATACGAAGGAGTTTCATTGAAATAGTTTGGAAAAAGTATTCATGTTAACTGAAGTGAACTTAAAATTTTTTTCTAATTGATTATAATGATCAATGATTTCTTTAAGTTCTGTTAAACTCATTTTTGGATTAATTCCAAAATTGTGTGGATGCCACCACAAATGATAGACTTTGTTTTCTTTAGCAGCTTTAGTCATTTCATTTTTTATTCTTTTTAACCGTAATTTGTTTAAAATTTTATACCTGCTTGGAGGACGAAAAAATCTGCTTGCAGGAATTTTTATGATGCCATTTTGATGACTAGGAAAATAAAACAGCATGTTACTTATAGGTATATAAGCGTCAGCAGTTCTAAATATTTTATGCCATATAGTTTCGGGTTTTGTTGTATCCCAAAACCACACCTTTGGATTAGTTCGGATACTTTTGATGCCATTTTTTAATAAAATCGATTCATAAGCTTTGTTATATTGATTACGAGGAAAAATTAAACTGTTTAAATTGATACCAAAACGTTTGGCTATATAATTATGAGTTTTTATATCTTCATCAAAATCCTTACTGTTTTGGCCTGGTTCTAAGCAATAATAGTGTGACAAAGTGTGGCTGGCGACCTCTTGTCCGGGAGTTTGTGCTATTGTTTTAATTAAATCAGGTGCAAAATGATATGTTTTATAAGTATTATCATAACTGTTTTGAATATATTGATAGGCTGATAGTTTTTTATTTTCATATTGTGGGATGTTTTCAGGTAGATTGTTTTTTAAATCTTTTATATCATTAAAAAATAAAAAACCCACACTTGCCCATGAAGCTTTTATATTATTGTCTTTAAACAAATCTAATATTTGTGGAATCACATTTAAGGTACGTTCAAAATACATTGTTTTATTTTTGATTTTAACCTTATCAAAAATGCCCCAATACAATTCAAAATCTAATGAAATAATAAAATAACCGTTATTTTTCATGGCTTTTAATTTTTTTTAAGGCCTCTTTTTTATAACTAATAAAAGCTTCTTGTTCTGCTAAAAAATAGTAAATAACAAAAAATGCAAAGTACATAACTTGAGATTTTTGTCGCATAATAATACCCAGATTTGACATTAAAAAAGTCAGAGCAAATGTGGCTAACAAGAAAGTTATCCCCGACATTTTTACCATATAAGGTGCTTTTCGAAAGAACTTAACAAAACGCCAATTTAATATTTTAAAAAATATAAATAAATAAAGCAAATTTTCAAACGAAATAATAAAGCCAATAGGGTTAGGAGCATCTATAAATAAAGGGCGAAACCAAAAAGTGAAGAATTTGAAAGGCAAAGAATAATCATTCATATTAATACCTGATCCGGCGTGCTCTGATAGTCGTTCTGCTTGAATTTCAGAGTAATTGATAAAATCTTGTGTTAAATTTTCTGAATTTTCCAAATCAACCATTTTTAAAATGGTATCACTGGCAAATGCAAGAAAACCAACCATCAATAAAATGACTAAAAATTTTAAGGCAGGATTAATTTTTTCGCGGCCTCTTAAGTAACCGAAGGTGATTCCTACCATCATAAAAAGCATTACATGTGGCCTTACCATATAGACCAATATGGCTCCAATGGTTAAAATTAACCACCTTTTAAAAGGTTTCTTTATGGCGTAAGCAACCATCATTAGACCTAAAAATATAACAGCTCCTTTACCTAAGGAGGCAGTCCAAAAATGCATATTTGGCAAAAATAATATTAAGGTAAGAAAATTTACCCCTAAAATTTTGACCTTATATGGAATATTTTCTTTAAAAAAAAGATAAGCAAAGACAAAACCTAAATAGCCTAACCAAGAAAACAGCAACATGGCACCTTCATATGATAGGCCTAAATTGACAAACGGGATAGCTAAAAAATGAATAAAATCAGTACCGCTTTTAAAAAAATCTAACCAATATTCACCCATTATTGAGGATATATAATAATAATGTTTAGAATCTGATGGACGAAATAAGGCATAAGCATAATAAACACCTGCAAAAAGTAGATGATAAAGGAATAATAAATTCATTAATCTCTTATCAAAAAAAGGATGTCTCTTTTTAAAAAACGAAAATAATAATTGATTTACAAATGATAATAT
>JALULG010000151.1 GCA_027040785.1 bacterium | reverse complement strand
CAAAAGTAATAAAATAATTATAAATAGAAAAAATTTTTTCATACTTTTATTTGTTAATTATTTATTTTATTTGTTAAATAAAAACTATTCTTTCCAATCTTCAATAATAATTTTTCCACCCTTTTCGTCAACAACCAATTTCTGCCCTTTTCTTATTTTCAATTTTTTAACAATTTCCAAAGGAATGGTTAAAGCATAACTTGATCCGGATTTAAAAACTTTACGAATGTTTTTATTCTTAATTTTTCTTCGGCTCATATTTTTAGTCTATATTTTAATCTATATTATAATATAGATTAATTATACTCTGTGATATTTTAAAAATCAATAAAAATATAATATATTTCTGTAATGTCATGCTGAATTTATTTCAGCATCTCGTTTTCTTTCTGTCATGCTGAATCCACCCTTATGTCATGCTGAACATTTCAGCATCTCGTAAAACAGAGTAAAATCTAAAACCCTTGAGATTCTGAACTAAATTCAGAATGACAGTAGTTTATCAATGAGATCCCGAACCAAGTTCAGGATGATAGCGGGGACCCAAGAGACTCTAAAATATTCAGAGTGACAGTGATTTTACCACGAGACCTTGAAATGTTCAGGGTGACATATACCCCATGTCATGCTGAATTTATTTCAGCATCTCGGAGGACAGAATAAAACCTAAAATTATGTTCTTTTTAATCTTTTTCAATCTTCAACCTATCAACCCCATACTGATTAACTTCGTCCCAATATTTATCGTAAAATGTATGCACCCTTTCCGGTAACCATTTTTCTTTTTTTATTTTCATCTCCTCTTCTTTGGTAACTGTTTGCCAAAAATCTCTCTTTCCTAAGGCCGTAACTAAAGTATCCCAAAATTCATTTTCATTATATTCATGAATTGTTTCTTCTAATTTTTTTGATATTTTTTCATTCAAAATAAGAGTTCCTTCAAAATCTTCATAAAGCTCTTTCAATCCGGCTTCTTTTGCTTTTTCCAATAAATAATCACTTATTTTTTCATATTTTTGAAAATCTTCCCCTCTTTCTTCGGCTACTCCGCCAAAAATCCAAGAATAAACTTCGCTTGCCATAACCAATTCTTTAAATTGTTCTTTTGTTAGTTCTAATTTCATAGGTTTTAAATTTAATTTTTAAATAATTAATTTACGGTTCATTAAGCTTTTTAAAATATATAATATATACATTTCCTTTTTTCACTCGAGCTCAGAGGATTAATATGCCCTTCTTCCAATCTATCAATAATACTCTTGAAAAATCTTTTTAAATTTTCCAAATTTTTATTTGGAATTTTAATATTATCGCCAATTTGTTATTTGCTCATAAAATTATTTTAAAATTATCTTTAAGCTATATTAACTATATAACATAAAAATAAAAATAACAACAAAGCTCCCAAAAAGAAAAACCCTCTGAATTAGAGGGTTTTTATAAAAAAAGATCAATAAATATATTTAAATTTCAGTATAATTCATTCCAGAAAGTTCTTCCAGTCGGGACATCCTCCCTTCTCGGCTCCGAGCATCTTCGGTAGCCTCAACCACTCTTTTAGCTCCTTGCCAGTCTTTAATCTTGTAAAAAGCTTGAAAAAGTTCTCTTTCGCGATGATCAATCCATCACTTATCGTATTGTGGAAATTCATCCGAATTTAACCGAACTTTTGTTAAAAATTTTTCCGCTTCAAGAAGCTTTCCACTATCCAACGCTTCTCTAAATTCTGCAGTATTTTTCATTGTTTTCTCCTCCTTTTCTTGATTGTTGATTATTTTTTCATTAAACATATTTTAACGTTTGCTCCATTGTGGGGCTCGTCTGGCTCTTTTTAGTCCCGGTTTTTTTCTTTCTTTAACCCGTGGATCTCTTGTCAAATAACCGTGTTTTCTTAAAGGTTTTTTAAAATTCGGATTGATTTCCAATAAAGCTCTTGAAACACCGTGTCTGATTGCCTCGGCCTGTCCGGTTTTTCCGCCTCCAACCACTTTTGCCCAAATTTTTAACTTATCAACTTGTCCGATAACTTTTAAAGGCGAATAAACGATTTCTTGTAATTTTTCGGTTGGAAAATAATCTTTAATATCTTTTTGATTTATCGTTACTTCTCCTGATCCTTTTTTATATAATTTTACTTGAGCGGAAGAAGTTTTTCTTCTACCAACCGCATAAATATATTCCTTTTTATTTTTCTTGAGACCTTTTTCTTCATCAATATTCTCTTTTTTAGCTTCTTTCTCTTCTTTTAGTTCTTTGTTTTCCTTTTTATTTTCTTCTTCTTTTTTATTTGTTTTTTTGTCTGGCTTAAAACATCTTTTTATT
>JALULG010000150.1 GCA_027040785.1 bacterium | reverse complement strand
CGTTTTGGGAAGAAAAGCAAAGGAAAATGTCTCCCCCTCAACCTAAGTTTAATTTTTCTATAGGGAACTTTTTTTCTTTTTTTCTTTCCCAGTCTTTTTTAAAAAAGGCAATTATTGCTGTTTTGTTTTTATCTTTTTTTCTTTATCTGGGGGCAGAGGCGCGGGATATTTTCTCCCCTCCTTGGCTCTATATTACTTCCCCTCAAGATAATTTTATTAGTGAACAATCAGTAGTGGAGCTAAAAGGCAAAACAGAGAAAGAAAGCGTTGTTTTGGTTAATGACAAAAATATTATAGTGGACAAGGGCGGTAATTTTAAGGCAAAGGTTGGTTTACGTCCCGGGGTTAATGTTATTAAAATCTCGGCCCAGAAAAAATTTAGCCAAAAAAACATTGTTTATTTAAGAGTATTTTTTACTAAAGATTATTAAAGATATATTTTATGTCTAACAATAAAAAAGAAAAAAAACAGGAAGGAGGGAATGAGAAAAAGAAAGCTGCGGAGGCTGCTATTAACCAGATTAAACAAAGGTTTGGCGAAGGCTCTATAATGCGTTTGGGCGAGGCCAAGAAGATGGAGGTTTCGGCTGTGCCTACTGGATGCCTTTCTTTAGATATTGCCTTGGGAGTAGGCGGTGTGCCGCGAGGAAGGATTATAGAAATTTATGGCCCTGAATCATCAGGAAAAACCACTTTAGCCCAGCATATTGTGGCTGAAGTTCAAAAGTTAGGCGGAGTAGCCGCTTTTGTGGACGCTGAGCACGCCCTTGATCCAGAGTATGCCCGCAAAATAGGAGTTAATGTAAATGATCTTCTTATTTCCCAGCCGGATACCGGGGAGCAGGCTTTGGAAATTACCGAGACACTGGTGCGCTCTAATGCGGTTGATGTCATTGTGGTTGACTCTGTAGCCGCTCTTGTTCCCAAAGCCGAGATTGAAGGCGAGATGGGCGACAGGCAAGTAGGGGCGCAAGCCCGCCTGATGAGCCAAGCTTTGCGCAAGTTAGCCGGGATTATAAATAAGAGCAATACTGTTCTTATTTTTATTAACCAAATTCGTTTGAAAATCGGCGTGTTTTTTGGCAATCCCGAGACTACAACAGGCGGCATGGCGCTTAAGTTTTATTCTTCGGTAAGGATTGAGGTCCGCCGAAGCGCTCAGATTAAGAAAGGAGATAAAATCATTGGCAATCAAGTTAAGGCCAAGATTGTTAAAAACAAAGTGGCCCCTCCTTTTAAAACCGCTACCTTTGAGATTATGTACAACGAAGGAATCTCTATTGCCGGCGATGTTTTGGATACCGGGGTGGCTTATGGAGTAATTGAAAAGTCAGGCAATTCCTATACTTATGCTGGAGAAAAATTAGGCGTGGGCCGAGAAAACGCCAAGCAATATCTGCGCGAACATCCTAAGTTGATAAAAGAGATTAAAAAGAAAGTCTGGGAAAAGGTAAAGGAAGAGGAAAAAGAAGAGAAGTAAATGGAGTTGAAGGTTGTATATAAATGAAAGCTAATATCAAAACAACCGCGGAGTTCCGCGGTTGTTTTGGTGTTAGTTAATATTTTAGGTTTTAATTTTCAAGCCTAAATTTTACTTTCTAATCTTTTTGTAACCTTAAATATCTTCCCCCCAAATGGCTTTATCTAGTGTTGTTTCTTCATTGACCTCTGTTCCCAGATCATCATATATTTCATTTTCCGGATCTCTATAGCTATCATTAAGCGCCCTGAGCCTGATAATTGTTTCTCCGGCTCTGTTTGTATATTCAGGAGGAACTTTGATTGTTCCGCCATGTTTGGAAGCAATTATTTGTTCTGCGGCTTGGAGGGGGCGGGTAAGATTATTTTCAATGGCCTTTAAGATACTTGCCGCGCCGGTATTGGTTTTGTTTTGCATATATACTCCGTTGAGCATTACTGCCAGTTTTTTATTTTTTTCTCCAAAAAATCCAAAGACAAAGCCAATAGCCTCTCTTTTAGGGGCGTTGGGTTCTGTTTTTTCTATTTGATAAACATAACTTAGCGGATCTTTCCAAATTCTGGCTATCAATTCGGCATTGCCTATATCATGCCCTTCTATTCTATAGTGGGTGGAAGTAAAACAACATTGGGCGCTGTCGGCAAAACGCAGACAAGCGATTAAATCTTCTTTTTTGTCTAAATATCTTAAAGTGACCTTTTGGCTTTTCTGTCTTATTTTTTTGTCTTGGCTTTTTCTTATTTTCTCATAATCCATAAAAACTTCTTGGAGATGGCTTTCCCATTCCGTAAGAATTTTTTCATTGGTCATGGTCAAATTTTTCTCCCCAACGGTTTCACCCAC
>JALULG010000149.1 GCA_027040785.1 bacterium | reverse complement strand
ATTATAAACCGGTATCAAAATCGGTTGCTTCTCCGATATAAAACAAGAAAAACCAGGTAATGGCGTAAGCCAACATCACAATAATCGTACCAATCACGGAATTAATTATAATTTTCTTCGCTTTTTCAACTTGATCACCATTTCCTCGAGCCGTCATCCATAAAAATCCGCCGTAAATTATTAAAATCAAGAAAATTACCGCCAAAAAAGATAGTAATTTTTTTATTAAAAAACCCAGTTTTTCCGCAAAATAAATTTCTCCACTCCCGCCTGAAGGCTCGGGATAGCCAACATGATTTCCAATATTTCTAATATGATTTTTTATTTCTTGAGCATAAACCGGTAAATTTAAAAATACAAAAAATAAATTTAAAAAAACATACTTTAAAATTTTGTTTTTTAATATTTTTTTTTGTTTCATATTTTTATTATCCTTTATATCCACTGGCCTCCAATAAAATATCAAGGACAAAAAAGACTATAGCGTAAGCAAACAAAACAATAATCAGGCCCATAATGGAATTAATGATAAATTTCTTTGCTTTTTCAACTTGATCACTGCTTCCTCCGGCCGTCATCCATAAAAATCCGCCGTAAATCGTTAAAATCAAAAAAATGATTCCAAACATATTTAAAAAAGTTTTAATCACTCTTCCGATTATTAGATCTATATCTTTTTTTGCCGGATCATAACCTCCACCAGTAGCCGTATTATTTAAAACCTCATTGGCGTTTTTTAAATTGGGAGTGTCAGCCCCTAAAACAAAGGAATTAATAAAAAGAAAAGAAAAAAGAATTAAAGAAAAAGTAAGAAAAATTTTTAGATTATTTTTCATATTTAAAAATTCTCAAAAACAAAACCGGTAATAACGTAAGCTAATAAAATAACAATTATTCCTATTATTGAATTTACTATCCTTGCTTTTGCTTTATCAACAATTTCCGAACTTCCCCCGGCTGTCATCCAAGCATAACCGGCGATAAAAGTGGAAATAAAAAAAATTACCCCCAAAAAAGATAAAATCGTTTTTATAATAAAACCGATAATTTCAGTGATGGTCATTTCCCTTCCCCCCACTTTAAAACCCGCTTCTTTTCCACTCTCGTTTAATCCTCCGGCTTCTAAAGCCAAAACTTTTACTGAAAAAAAAGAACCAACCAATATTATTAAAAAAACAATAATTAAAATTTTACGAAAGAGAAACATATCAAAAAATTATTGAGAAACGCTGTTAATCAATTGATTTGTTACGAATGAAGTAATAGCGTAAGCCGATAAAATAATAATCAAACCGATAACCGAATTGGTAATCAACCCTTTTGCCTTTGTAGTTTGATCCGTACTTCCTCCGGCCGTCATCCATAAAAATCCGCCGTAAATCGTTAAAATCAAAAAAATCGTTCCCAAAAAAGATAAAAAAATCCCCACTATTTTACCGATTAACACAGATACTGAAACCGGCTTTTCATTGTCCTTTATAAAACCGGGAACTTTTCCGGTCTCTCTCAATCCGCATTTATCTTCATTGTTTATACAACTTTGAGCGGCATAAGTTTTATTATAAATAAAAAATACGGAAAAAAGAAAAATCAAAACAAGAAAAATGTATTTTGTTTTATTTTCTAAAAATAACATAATTCAGTAATTTTACTCCACCTTAAAAAATCAAAAATTTCTTAAGGCGGAGTAAAACTCCGCCAAAATAATATTAAGTAACAGTATTAACAACAAACTTAACAATCGCAAATGAAGCTAAAATAATAGCCAAACCAATTACACCGGCGATAATCATTTGACGAGCGCTGGCCACTTTTTCCTCAGAACCGCCGGAAACCATCCATTTAAAACCACCCACCAAAATAACTGCGATAGCTAAAATACCCAAAAATCCCAAAAGATAATTAACAACATTAATCATGGTTGTTTTTGGTTCAATCGTTGACAAACCAAAAGTTGAAGCAAGATTGGTCTTAATATCAACCTGAGCAAAAACAACCGTTGACATCATTGAAAAAGCGAAAAGCGATGTTAAAGCAATAGACATTAATTTTTTCATTGTTTTTCACCTCCTTTCCATATTAATTAATATTTTAAAATTTCTTATTATAAGTATAACATATTTTTAAAAAAATAAAAACGGAGTTAAGAAATTATCGCCCATTAAAAAGTTTACAATCGTATAACTGGAGAAAATAATGATCAGACCCAAAAAACCCCAAAAAAGAATATTGCGTCCTTTTTCCACTTTTTGCGGATTTCCCAAAGATAACATCCAAATAAAACCGCCATAAACAAAAGTCGCCAAAGCCAATGATCCTAAAATAGACATAGCTCCGGCAATGGTTTTTCCTAAAATTATTTTTACATCTCTGTTTTGTGGTCCTTCACCCAAGGGATTTGGCAGGGTTTGAGCCTGACTTAAAAATGGCAAAAGAAAAAGAAAGGTAAATAAAACAATTTTTTTAACAAACCTGGATAAAATAAATTTCATAATTTTTACTTAATTTTTTATCGTGGGACAACCCACCAAGAATGATTAAAAATTTGAACATTTTGTATGTCTCCGCCAAGCAATAAAAATAAAACAAAATTAATAATCACCCAACTGGCTAAAACAATAGCCATACCTATTATGGTTCCAAATAAGATATTTTTTCCTTTTTCAATCATTTGAGCGTTTCCTCTGGACAACATCCAAATAAAACCACCGTAAATAAAATAAAATAAAACCAAACTACCTAAAATCCCCAATAAAAATTGAAAAACATTCAAAGCGGTAACAATCATTTCTCTGATTCCACATTCTTGTGACGAAGGCACTCCGCTACGGCAAGCTTCCGGAACGATTGCGGCTTTTGCTTTTGTTTTTAAAAATAAAAGCTCAAACAATAATATAATTTTAAAAATCTTTAATTTCATTGGAATTTTCTTTTGCTTTTTTATTGTTAAAGATTTCTTTTAATGTTTTATTTTTTTCTTCTTTTTCTTTTTTAAGGTCATCAAACACTTTTTTAAAAGTTTCATCTATATAATTAAAATCATAATACCCCTGCCAAGTCTTAGCTGTTAAAACCTGAGAAGCAAAAGGAGAAAGAAGAGGGTTTTTTTTCTGATAATCTATTAAAGATCTTAAAACAGTCGGTTTTTGGCTTATATCCAAATAATGCTTTAAATTTTTTTTCTGACTGACAAAAAGTAAAAAATCCCAAGCTTCTTTAGTATATTTACTTCTGTTAAAAACGGTTTGAACCCAATAGTTGGTATAATTAATCGGCCTGCTAAGATCAACTTGAGGCGCTTGAATAACAATAAAATTTAAGTTGGGCGATTTGGCTTTAATTCTTTGAATATCTCCGGAATAACCGAAATAAAAAGCCAATTTCCCTTGCGCAAAAGCATCTAATGAATTTGGCATTTCATCGTTCCAAGTATAAATCTCTTTCATTGGATCGGCAAAACTTAAATAAAAATCCAAAGCTTCCGCTCCTTTGTTAAAAGTATTTCCGGTATTAAAAGAAATATTTTCTCCATTTTGTAAAAACAACAAAGAAATAATATCAAAAGCGTGATTAACATTTTCAAATTCCCCCAAAGCGGCACCTGCTTGAACAATATTATGTTCTGCGTCATATCTGGTTAACAAACGAGTATCTTCAATAAACTCGTCCCAATCAGCCGGCGGAAATGCTATATTGGCGCTATCCAAAAGATCTCTGTTGTAAAATAGAGCGATTGTGTCCAAAGAAAAAGGTAAAGCGTAAATATGCGGTTTATTATCGGTGCCAAACATTACTATATCATTATAAACAACTTGAACATATTTGTTTTTAATATCGTTCAAAGATAAAGTCGAGCTTGTTTTCATTTCAATCCTTTCTTCGGTTTTTTTACTGCAACCCGGTAACGGTGGCTCATAATAAACATAAGGCATCGTTATTTTAGCGGGCATTGGAGCGATTTTGTTTTTATATTTCAAAATCCATTTACTGTTTATGGCATAAATATCAGGTCCGTTGGCATCCGCCCACCCCTCCAATAATCGTCTTTCATATTCTTCGTACCTAAATTTTCGATAATTAATAGTGATATTGGGATGAATACTATGATAAGCTTTAATTAAATCGTCTAAATTTTTGGAGTCATCTTCAACTCCCCAATATTCTATCGTAATGGGTTTTAATTGCTTTTTAATATTACCGGAAACACAAGTACAGCGAAACCCCGTACTTAACAATAAAATAATAAGTAAAAACAAAATCTTAAAAGATTGCTTTTTTAATAACATTTTTTATTTTATTAATTTATTGTATATATTATAACACATTAAATAAAATAAAAAAATATTAACCTTTTTTATTTTTTTCTTTCAAATATTTTCCCGTATAGCTTTTTTTATTTTTTACAATTTCTTTCGGGGTTCCGGAAAAAATAAGTTCACCCCCTTTTTCACCGCCATCAGGACCTAAATCAATAATCCAATCCGATTGAGCGATAACATCAAGATTATGTTCAATTACCAACACGGTATTTCCCTTATCAACCAGTTGATTTAAAACATTTAATAATTTTTTAATATCATCAAAATGAAGTCCGGTTGTCGGTTCATCCAAAATATAAAAAGTTTTTCCGGTAGATCTTTTGGATAATTCGGTGGCCAATTTTATTCTTTGAGATTCGCCACCTGATAAAGTGGTCGCCGATTGCCCCAAAGGTAAATATCCCAAACCAACATCATTTAATATTTTTAATTTATCATAAATTGAAGAAATATCATTAAAAAACATCATTGCCTCCTCAACACTCATAGCTAAAATATCGGCAATATTTTTCCCTTTATAAAAAATTTCCAAAGCGTTTTCATTGTATCTCTTGCCATGACAGGCCTCACATTCCACATAAACATCGTTTAAAAATTGCATTTCCACTTTGGTATATCCTTCACCGGAACAAACCGGACATCTGCCACCATCAACATTAAAACTGAAAAAACCGGCATCATAACCCTTTAATTTTGATTCCGGCAAAGAAGTAAACAAATTCCTAATATGAGTAAAAACACCCGTATAAGTGGCCGGATTACTGCGAGGAGTTTTCCCGATTGGTGATTGATCAATTCTAATCACTTTATTAATATTTTTAATTCCTTTAATTTCTTTGTGTTTTCCGGGATGAGCTTTGGCGCGATAAAAAAGTTTAGCCAATAATTTCCCTAAAATATCTATAATCAAAGTTGATTTTCCGGAACCGGAAACCCCGGTAATACAAATAAATTTTCCCAAAGGAAATTTAACATTGATATTTTTTAAATTATGTTCTTTGGCGCCGATGATTTCAATATTTTTACCACTTCCTTTGTGATAATTTGTTTTTTGACTTACTTTCAATTCACCGTTTAAATAACGTCCTGTTAAAGATTTTTTATTTTTTAAAATTTGTTTATAAGATCCTTTAAAAATAATTTCTCCGCCATTTACACCGGCACCAGGACCAACATCAATAATATAATCCGCCGCTTTCATCAATTCTTCTTCGTGTTCAACCACGATAACCGTATTGTTGGCATCTCTTAATTTTTTTAAAGTATTGATCAGTTTTTCAATATCTCGCGGATGCAAACCGATAGAAGGTTCGTCTAAAATATAAATAACATTGGTTAACAAAGAATTAATTTGATTGGCAATTCTTATTCTTTGCGCTTCTCCGCCGGATAAAGTAATTGAACTGCGATTTAAAGTTAAATAACCCAAACCGATATCTATCAAAGAATCCAATCTTTTAAGCGCTTCTTTAATTATTTGTTTGCTGAACTTTTCTTCTTCTTTGTTTAAATTTAACTTTTCAAACCATTTTTTAATATCAATCAAATTCTTATCAGCAATATCACTAATTGAATTTTTGCCTATTTTAACATTCAAGGCCTCTTTGTTTAATCTTTTCCCATGACAAAGCGAACAAAGAGACTCTTTCATATATTTTTCCAATTCTGTTCTTAAAAAATTAGAATCTGTTTTTTGATATTTCTCTTGTAAAATATCAACCACCCCCTTAAAACCATCTTCATCTTTCAAAGGATCGCCATATAAAATTATTTGCAAATCCTTTGTTTTCATATCTTTAATCGGAACATCCAAAGAAAATTTATATTTTTGAGCAATGTCCTTTAATTGTTTCCAATAATTTTGCTGATTGGAAAAAAACTTTGTCCAAGGTTGTATGCCACCCTCTAAAATACTCAAATTTTTATTGGGAATTATCAAATCAATATCAACATCAAGTTTTGTGCCCAATCCTTTACAAGAAGGACAAGCGCCGTAAGGAGAATTAAAAGAAAAAAGTCGGGTTTCTATTTTGGGAAATCTTTCTTTACACCGACTACAAACAAATATTTCAATATATTTATTATTAGTCTTCCTATCTTCATCATCGGAAATTTTTAAAGGTATTTTTTCTTTTTTTACTTTAGCGCCACAATGAGTGCAATAAGGAGTCCCCACTCTGGTATACAAAAGTCTTAAATAATCATAAATTTCAGACATTGTTCCAACTGTTGAACGAGGATTATTCGTTAAAGTTCTTTGATCAATGGAAATGGTAGGTGATAAACCATCTATTTGATCAACGTCCGGTTTGTCCATCATTCCCAAAAATTGACGGGCATAAGCGGAAAAACTTTCCGCATAACGTCTTTGCCCTTCGGCATAAATGGTATCAAAAGCCAAACTGGATTTTCCGGAACCGGAAAGTCCCGTAATAACCACCAATTTATTACGAGGAATTTCCACGTTGATATTTTTTAAATTATGAACTTTGGCCCCCTTGATAATTATGTTTTCATTTTTCGGCATAATATAAGCAATTAATATTCAATTATTAAGACTAACGCCCCTCATTTGTCTTTTAAAAATTTACAAATTACCATAAACTTTATCCAAACAAACCAATATCATTTTTAAAAAAATAATGAAAATCAGGGCCCGATGACAGTTTCATTAAATATCAATATAATATGATTTTTCAAAAAAATCAAGCAAAAACCCCCTTTCATTAAGGGGGCTTAAAATAAATTTAAAGAAAAATTATTTCAAAAACTTAAAAATTTTTCAGCTACAAAATCATAAATTTCAAAAACATACCTACCTTCTTCAAGCTTGATATAATACCTTTTTCCATCTTTTTTATCCTCTTTAAACAATGAAAAAGATTTTACTTGTTCGTTTTTTAAATAAATTTTAACTTTTAAAATCGGTCTTTTAAGGCCTTTTTTATCAAACTCTTCTGAATTTAAAATATTGGAAGCTTTTAAGTTAACAATATGTTGAAAAAAATTATTTAAAAATTTTTGATCTTTATCTTTTTTATTTTTCGGCTTTGTTATTTTAATTTCATTTCCGTCTTTTTCCAAAACAATTTCTTTTTTTCCGGAAAAATTCAATTCAACTTTTTTTATTTCTTCTTCGTTGATATTTAAAATACTTAAATCTCTAAAATCCGGAATACTAAAATCTCTTCTTAAATCACCGTCAACCAAATAAACTTTATTGGAATTTGCCAATTTTATATAAGTGCTATTAAAAGACGGTCCGTTTTTCCCGATTAAAAAATTTAAATTATCAATTTTTATCTTTATCGCTCGATCATCAAAACCATAAACAAAACTCTTTTTTGGATTTTCAGACACCAAAAAGAAATTGTTTATTTTTTTAAAATCTTTTAAAATTTTATCTATTTTTTGAGGATCAGCCGGATAATTTTCTTGATTGGCGAGTACCCAAG